>JACCYK010000540.1 GCA_013696525.1 Chloroflexia bacterium | reverse complement strand
GCCTCACCCTGTACCAGGGCCGGGTCGTGGCGCGAGACGGACGGCTGGTGGACGACCCGGTACCGCCCGCCGTGATCCCGGCCGAGCTCCGGCAAACGATGCGTCTAGCCCCAATCGGGCTTGAGGATCTTCGCCTGTCGCCAGCGGATGCCAGAATGGCCGTCGAGTTGATTCCGGGCCAGATCGTGACCCGCGCGGTGGAAGTGAGGCCCGTGATCGAGCGAGGCTGGGCGGTCAGCGCGCCGGGCCCGGAGCGTGACTTGCAGAAGCTGGTCTGCGTCGAGCGGCACCACGCCACCGGCCGGGTCGGGGTCGGCTATGTCCGCGGCTTCAACCTCCGGCGCGGCGCCCTGGCGTCGAGCATCGCCCACGATGCACACAATATCGTGGCGGTCGGCGTCGACGATGCCGATATCCTGGCCGCCATTCTCGCGGTCGCTGAACATCAAGGCGGTCTGGCCGTCGTCGAAGGTGGACGTGTGGTAACGGAGCTACCATTGCCGATCGCCGGAATCTTGTCCGATCAGCCTCTGAACGACGTTGCCGCCGCCTACGCCGTGGTCGAAGCGGCGGCCCGCGGACTCGGCAGCGAGCTTGATTCTCCCTTCGGCATGTTGGCGTTTCTGGCACTGTCGGTGATTCCCGAGGCTCGAGTGACGGATCGCGGCTTCTTGCACCTCGGCTAGGTCAGGCGGCAGCATCGGAACCGTTGTAGGGCCGCTGCAGGGGTTGACCACTTGGCGGCCGATCGCTAGAATTTCGTAAGAGGAACGGTGACCCGGTCACGTTCACTCGTCTTGCGCGGAGCGCGCTCGGCTCGCGAGCGGCTGGAGCCGGATTGGCCCGCGCATGGTCCCGCGAAGGGAGATCTGTTGGACGCGGATAGTCATAAACGCCGAATCGTCGAGGCGCCATTGGACGCACCGGTCTAGCGGATCCGTTCCCCATCCACCGTGGGGCCGCCCGCCCCGGATGTCGTCCGGGGCAACAACGGTCAGACCACCGGTCTGACCGGAAAGGGCGGCAACCCATGTCGACGCATATGCGTTACTACATCGTTAAGGCCGAGGATCAGCCGGTCGTGCGCGGCGTCCCGGTGACGCGGCAGCCAGCCATTTCTGCCGCATCGCACGGCGAGTCGCCACATCAGCCGGTCGCTGAGTCGCGCAAGCCGAGTGTCGGCTCCGTGCTGCGGCTCGCGTTGCGCCGGAAGCGGGACACCGCCGAACCCGTCTAGCGCGTAGCTCAGAAGATCGAGTACCAGGCGAAAAACGTCCGTCGACTCGCGGGTTCAGGGGACTTGCCGGCAGCGGTTCCCTGACCAATGGCGATGACGGGCGTTCTTACCTGTTGCATGATTTTGTAGTATCCGCTACAATTCACCCCGAGGTACATGATGTCCCGATCCGAACCGTGAGGTCATCAAGCGGCAGCGTTTGCTCTGGTCCAACCTGGTCTGTGTCTGGTTGTGCCGCCGGCCGGCCGTTTGCCGGTGGCCGCTGTTTCCGGTCGGCGCTCTGCCACACATTGACCAGGTGAAATGCGTAATTTCCCCCATTCGCGGCTCGGCGCCCACGCCGATGGTGGTTTGCGGCTGCTGATGATTGTCGGCGAAGCGCGTCAATCGTGAAAGGACGTGAATGCTATGGCTCCTCCGCGACAGTCTGGCGAATTGATGCTCGCTGACATCGGCTCTGGTCTCTCCCGGCGGACCGCGCTTAAAGGGCTCGGGGCGGCCGGCGTCGTCTCGCTCGTGAGTTCCGCCCGGCTGCTCCCGGCCCTAGCCCAATAGGACTCGACGGAGACCGCGGACCTCGATGCCCATCCTGAACTCGAAATCATTGGCAACGACTATTCCTTTGCCATGCCAACCGAGTTCGAGGGCGGGCTGACTCGCGTCACCCTGGTGAACGATGGGGATGACGATCACCACGCCATGTTCATCCGGCTCGGCGATACGGTGACCGCGGAAGACGTTGACGCCGCGGCCGCGAACCCTGATTTTGGTCCGATGATCGGGCTGGGCGATATCCTTGGCGGACCAAACGGCGCCGTGCCGGGCGGCGGCAGGAGCACGGTCATCCTCGACCTGGCGCCCGGCGACTATGTCGTCGTCTGTGTGATCCCCGACGCCGACGGCGTGCCGCACTACATCCATGGCATGATCGCGCCCCTGACCGTGACCGAATCGGCCTCGGCCCTCGAAGCGCCGGATTCGGCGCTGACGGTCGAATTGGTCGATTTCGACTTCGATCACCTGCCGGCGGAGATTCCGAGCGGCCAGCAGGTCTGGGAAGTCGTCAATGTCGGCCAGGAGCCGCACGAGCTGGTCGTAGTCCAAATCGCCCCGGGCGTCCCCTTCGCGGTCATCGAGGGAATCTTCGGCGGCGCCCCGGCTCCGGCCGCAACGCCCGGCCACGACAAGTCGGAGTCGCATGAAATGGACGAGGCGTCGCCGGCCGCCGAGATGGCCGCGTCACCAGCGGCGATGGGGCCGCCGTTCGTCACCGTCGCCGGCATCGCGCCAATGAACCCCGGCTTCACGAACTGGCTCGTGCTTGACCTGGAGCCGGGTGAATATTTCGCGATCTGCTTCATCCCCAGCCCGGCCATGGG
>JACCYK010000533.1 GCA_013696525.1 Chloroflexia bacterium | reverse complement strand
GTCCGGAGCGATCGCCGTCCTTGCTTCGCTGAAACCTAAAAACATTCGGCTGCCGCCACGGAACCATCCTGCAGGAAGCTGAGGAGCAAGCTGGTATCTGGATAAACGGTGGGATCAAGCCACTATCATCTTCCTTTAGGATGCTTCCGTCACGTCAGCCGGGTGTCTTTAACGCCCGGCGGCGGCGCCACGGCAATCGCACCGGACACCCCTCCAAAGCCTATACTTCCCCGGGATCACGCCGATCATCGCTGGAAACCGCATGCAATTAGCCACGCTCCCATCCAACCTCGCTCCCCCGCCGGCCGGACCGCTGGCGGCGCCCGGCGCGGTGCTGCTGGTCTCCTGCTACGAGCTGGGGCGCCAGCCGCTGAGCTTGGCGACGCCGTTGGCGTGCTTGCGCCAGGCGGGGTTTGCCCCCGCCGCCGTCGATACCGCCGTCGAGCCGTTGACGGACGAGGCCATCCGGCCGGCCAAGTTCGTGGCGATCATGGTGCCGATGCACACCGCCTTGCGGCTGGGGACCGCCGTCGCCCGGCGGGTGCGGGCGTGCAATCCCGCCGCCCACATCAGCTTCTGCGGCCTCTATGCCACCCTCAACGCCGATCATCTGCTGCGCGACGGTCTGGGCGACAGCGTGATCGGGGGCGAGGTCGACGGCCCGTTGACGGCGCTGGTCACGGCCCTGAACAAGGGGATGGACGCCGTCACGGTCGATGGCGTGGGCACCCGCGCCTTGGCGGCGCCCGCCGTCCTCGATCCGGCGCCGCCCAGCCTGCGCCTGCTGCCGCCCGACCGGCGCGGGCTGCCGTCGCTCCGGCGTTACGCCGGTCTGGAGCGGGCCGGCGAGGTGTGGCTGGCCGGCGCGGTCGAGGCGACCCGCGGCTGCCGCCATACCTGCCGCCACTGTCCGATTCCCCCGGTCTACGGCGGCAAGTTCGTGGTCGTACCCCGCCCGGTCGTGGTCGCCGATGCCCTGGCCCAAATCGCCGCCGGCGCCCGCCATCTCACCTTCGGCGACCCCGATTTCTTCAACGGCCCCAGCCACGGCCTGCGCATCATGCGCGAGCTGCGGGCCGATGCTCCCGATCTCACCTTCGACGTCACGATCAAGGTCGAGCATGTGATCGAGCATCAGCGGCGCTTGCCGGAGCTGGTCGAGCTGGGCTGCATCTTCATCGTCTCCGCCGTCGAATCACTCAGCGATCAGGTCTTGACCAAGCTGGACAAGGGTCATACGCGGGCGGACATCGAGACCGCGCTACGGCTGCTCGACGCGGTCGATCTGCCGATGCGGCCGTCGCTCCTACCTTTCACCCCTTGGACCACGCTGGAGGACTATCGCGAGCTGCTGCGGTTCGTCGCCCGCCAGGACTTATTCGACCATGTCGATCCCGTTCACTTCTCGATCCGGTTGCTGGTACCGCCCGGCTCCTCGTTGTTGGCCGATCCGACCAGCGCCGACTGGCTGCAAGCGCTCGACGCCGCGAACTTCACCTATCGGTGGCGCAGCCCGGACGAACGACTCGACCGCCTGCAGCGGGAGGTGGCGAGCATCGTCACGGCTGGCTCGATGGGGAACACCCCCGCCCGCGAGACCTTCGGCCGGATCTGGGAAGCCGCCCACGCGATCTCCGGCCTGCCCCTGCCCCCCTTGCCCGAGCCAGTCGCCTACCGCCGCCGGCCGCCCCGGCTGACCGAAGATTGGTTCTGCTGAGCGGAGCCCATCGCGGGGCAGTTTGCTCCGCCTCACCCCAACGCGGACGCCGCGAGCGACTCTTGAGCCTGGTCCGTGATCTCCAGCCGGGCGTACGCGAACCCCACGCTCCGCCGCTCCAGGCACGAGGTTCGCGCCCCGATCGTGACAAATCCGCCCGAATTGCCTAGAATCAAGCCAGGTGATGAGCGGTGGCGCGCCGTTCCCTCGCTCCCCCACCCACCCCGAGAGGAGGTTTGCCCAGGTTTCGCGCCGTTGCACCCGACTTTCGAGTTGGGTGGGGATTGAAACATGACGCTCCGTACCGGTAAGCGCTCCGTCTTCGGCGTTGCACCCGACTTTCGAGTTGGGTGGGGATTGAAACATGATC
>JACCYK010000526.1 GCA_013696525.1 Chloroflexia bacterium | reverse complement strand
CTTCGACCTCGATCACGGTGTGCGGGCGCCGCATGACGCTGGCCTTGATCCGCATCGCGAGCTCGTTGCCGGTGCCGCCGCCGATCGCGATCACCCGGTCCGCCGGTGCGATCCCGTGGTCGGACAGCAGCGGCTCGTACGAGCCGCGGGTCTCGAGGGCCAGGCCCTCGAACACGGCCCGGGCCAGCGTTCCCCGCGTCACGTCGGACGAGAGCCCGACAAAAGCGCCGCGCGACCGCGGATCGTCGTACGGCGGGTTCGCCATCCGCAGGTGCGGCAAGAACGTCACGCCCAGGCTCCCGACCGGCACGGCCGCGGCCTCGGCGATCAGCTCCCGGTGAGAGAGAGGATGGCCAACTCCACCCAGGACCGAACGCAGCCAGTCGACGCTGGCGCCGCTCGTGTACTGCCCGGAGAAGACATAACGACGTCCGCCGACAACATGAGCGCCCTGCGTATAGCCCTGGCGGCCGGCGAGGGGGTCGGTCAGCGGCCGATGGACCGGCAGGAAGAGCGCCTCGGCGGTACCGAGCGAATTGAGCAGCGACCCTGGCGCGATCACCCCGGCCGCGACCGCGCCGCAGACGTGATCGTGACCGCCGCTGGCCACCACCGCGCTCTCCGGCAGGCCGGTTTCGCGGGCAACCGCCGCCAGGATTGGCCCCAGGCGGACTCCGCCGGAGACAAGCGGCGCGAAGAGGCCGGGATCGAGACCGGCCGCGCGAATGATCTCATCGTCCCAACGAAGCTGGTGCAGATCGAGGGCTAGGGTGCGTGACGCGAGCGAGTAATCGGTGGCCTGGACGCCGGAGAGGCGAAAGGCGAAATAATCGGCGGTGTTGAGCCAGCGCACGGTTCGCCGCCAGACTTCCGGCTGGTTCTCCTTGATCCAGAGCAGCTTATTCAGGGTGAAGATCGGTTGCAGTGACAACCCGGAGCGGGCGAACAGCACATCCCGCCCGATCGTGCGATCCAACCACGCCGCTTGCGGTATGGTCCGCGTGTCGAACCAGGCGATCGCCTCGTCGGTTGCCGCTTGACCATGGGCGTCGATCGGCATCCCGGTTTCCGCGAAGCTCGTCACCGCCACGCTGACGATTCGGCGCGGGTCATCGAGCCGTCCCGTGACTTCCCGTAGCACGGCGACGAATCGATCCCACAGCTCGCTCACCAGAAAATGGGCGCGGCCGGGTCGCGGATAGTGAGTTGGCGTCGGCCTGGACGCGACCACTACCGTCCGGCCATCGGGCCCGGCGATAATGGCTTTGATGCTCGTGGTCCCGACATCGACCCCGACGAGAAGCGGATTGCTCGTCAAGCCAACTATCCCTTGACCGCGCCCAGCGACAATCCGCGCACGATGTATCGTTGCGCCAACAAGGCAAGGACCAACGGCGGCAGGATGGCAAGGATGACCCGGGTACCGATGAATTGGTAATCGATGCCGCGGGTGCCTTCCGCCCCGGCGATCAGCACCGTGATCGGCACCGCCTGTTGCAGGGTGAGGGAAGCGGCGAAGATGTACTCGTTCCAGGAGAAGGCGAGGACCAGGATCCAAGACACGACCAGTCCCGGCGCCACCAGCGGCAGCGCGATCCGGAAGAAGATCTCGAACCGGCTGGCCCCGTCTACCTGGGCCGCTTCCTCCAGCTCAATCGGCAGCTCGCGGAACATCTGGCTCATGATGATGACCGGAAACGGCAGGTTGAAGGTCGCGTTGAGCAGGATCAGGGCAAGGTGGGTGTCCAGCAAGTTGAGCTGGCGGATGATGAGGTAGAACGGGGTGATGAAGATGACCGGCGGCAGCACCCGCTGCGAGAGGAACCAGGTCATCAAGCTGCTGTTTTGCGGCCGGATAAACCGGAACCGGGCCAGCGCGTAGGCCGCCAGCGTCCCGAGGACGAGCGCCAGGGTGGCGGCGCCGACCGAGATGATCGTGCTGTTCAAGATTGCCGTCTGGAACTCACGGGTCGCCAACACGTCCTGCCAGTGACGCAGCGTCGGCGCGAACTGGAGGAACGGGACCCACCTCGCGCCGTAGGTGTCGCCCGGGTTCTTGATCGAGTTGATGAACGCCCAGTACATGGGGAATAGCGCCCAAACCAGGACGATGACGAAGACCACGATCACGATGACATTGAGAATCACGTTGCCTGGCCGGAAGCGGCGTTGCACGGGGAGCGTTGCCATCCTGTTACCCCACCGGCTCGTACGACTGGCGGATGCGGCCCCAGAGCAGCGTCACCAGCAGCATAACGATAAAGAGGAGGAGAAAGCCTTGGGCCGCCGCCCCGCCGTAGTCAAAGAAGCGGCGGGCGGTGCGAAAGATGTAGAAGCTCATGAACTCGGTGGCGCGGCCGGGACCGCCCTGCGTCATCGCGACAACGACATCAACCACCTTGAAGGCGTCGATCGTTCGCAGCATCAGGATCAACCAGAGGATCGGCGCCATCATCGGCAGGATAATCGAGCGCAGCGTTTGCCAGGGGGAAGCACCGTCGACTTGGGAGGCTTCCAGGACGTCTTGGGGTAGGCTCTGTAACCCGGCCAGGGCAACCAGGAAGACGAACGGCGTCCATTGCCAGATGTCGATGATCATGACCGCGATCCGAGCCCAGAACGCGGTGGACAGCCAGGGCACCGGCGACCCTCCGAGCGCCGCGATCAGCTCATTCATCGGGCCATTGATCTCGTAGAAGATCGTCAGGCCGAGAAACCCGATCGCGATCGGGGAGGCGAAGAGCGGCAAGGTCATGATCGTCCGCAGGAAGCCAATCCCCCGCATCTGCCGGTTAAACAA
>JACCYK010000544.1 GCA_013696525.1 Chloroflexia bacterium | reverse complement strand
CGAGCAGGTGACCAGGACGTGGGTCGCTCCCGCATCGACCGCGGAGGTGACATGGCCGAGCACGCGACGGGTGGTGGCCGGGGTCAAGGCGCCGGCCGCGATCGTGTTGCCAAGCAGGCTTTCATCGAGCATTTGGAAGCAGGCGACATCCGGCAGCACCTCACGACAGAGACCCTGGAAGAGCGTCACGTTGCCGATCGCGGTGTGCAACAGGCCAAGCACCGGTTTCATCCCATCTCCCATGTTCGATCGACGAACATCCGGCCGAATGCGTGCATCCTACGCGGTGCGCCCACTGATGCGCCAGGGTCCGTTGCTGGCACGGTTCGCCCACGAGATCACGGTTGAACCGCGTGAGAAGGCTGTTCGCGAACGGCATCGCCGCGTACCATAGGAGCCACGGCAAGCTCGTGAGGATTGAATGGAGTAAAGCACCAACGTGACCCAACATGCACCCGCCCGCCGCGGATTTAGCTTGCTCAGTGTGATCTTCGCCGCCATCGCGGTTGTCTTGTTCGCGGTCGCCGCCTGGATGGCGTGGCCGCTGCTGACCGGAGGCGGGGCGCCGCCGCCGCCGACCGGCGTCGCCGGCGCCCTCCAGGCCGTCCATGTCACCGACGCCCTGGCCGGGCAAGGGCTGGCGGTCGAGCAAAACCAGGGGTTCATTCCGCTGGGCGCCCTAGGCGTGCCGGGCCAGGGCACCACCGTTGATGGCGTGCCGCTCTTCATCTTTATCTTCCCTGATGCCGCCACGGCGGAGGCCGATCTGGCCAGCGCCGATCCCGCGGTCCTCGGACCGCGTGGGACGCCCGTGCCCGGCGTCACGCCCGAGCTGTTCCATTCCAGCAATATCGTCGCGGCACTCTTCGACGGTCCTGATGATGTGCGGACCAAGGTCGAGCAAGCAATCGCGAGGCTACCATAACGTATGCCGGAACATGCACCAGATCAGTGGTCCACCCGGCCAGGCCATGACGAGCAGCCGGAATCGGAGCCGGAGACGGCGCACGGCCGGGTTGGCTACGGACGGTACGGGAAATACACGCCGCTGGCGCTCGCGCTCTTGATGGTCCTGGGGCTGGCGGCGATCGGCTGGCTGCAATGGCGCGCGCCGGCGGCGGAGCCGGCCATCCGACCGGGTCAATTGCCCGGCACCGCCGCGCCCGATGCCAGCTTGACCCTGCTGGACGGGACGTCGCTCACGCTCTCGGACCTGCTCGGCTCGGTGGTGGTGCTCAATTTTTGGGCCTCCTGGTGTGAGCCGTGCCGGGCCGAAATGCCAGTGCTGCAAGCGGTGCATGACGAGGCCGTGGTCACCGGCGAAGCGACGGCCGTGCTGGGCGTTGGGATTCGGACCGACCACGACGCCGATGCCCGCGCCTTGGTGCATCAGCTCGGGCTGACCTATCCGATCGGCCGCGACACTGACACCGACGCCCCCGGCATCGGCCCCATCGAGCACGCCTTCGGCATCCAGGGCGCCTACCCCTCGACCATCATTATTCGCCCGGATGGAGCGGTTGATCGCCTCTTGCTTGGCGAGGTGACCGCGGACCAGGTCCGGTTCGCCATCGACGAAGCGCGGGCCAACGCCGGCCCGGTGGCGAGCGGTTCTGAATCGTCAGACGGAAAGGAGCTTGTCGCCGGCTACAGGTGACGAGTGACGTCCATTCGTTGGTGCAGAATACGGACGACCTCTATGCGATTGTTTCTCCCGAACCGATACTACACAACGTGTGATTCGACGGGATGCTTGAAGTAGTGAGGACGCACGATTCCCATACCGCGGCCGGACCGAGTGCCGGCAGCGAGCTCAGCGCACGCTTGAGTAATTTGCCCAACGTACTCGTCTGCTGGGACAGAGTCCCCATGATCCGCGGTGTAGTCCCAGATATTCTCGAGATCGACCTGTGCCCTTGGCTCAAGGTCGAAATTCATCGGCGGTGCTCGGCATGTTTCTTGGCAAGAAACGCTTCGAGGTCAAACGGCACGGCGGGGCCACTTTGTTCGCCTTCAATCAGGGCCGCGCGGAGTGCTTCGAGCTTTGCATCTTCCGCTTCGAGAAGTCGGAGTCCAGCTCGGAGAACCTCACTGGCCGACGCGTACCGGCCCTGCTCAACCTGCTGATTGACAAAATGGGTAAAGTGCTCGCCTAGCGAAACGGACGTGTTTTGAGCCATTGCGCTTCCTCCCGACGTTACCAAAGTACCAGTTGTTGGTAGATGGGTGCAAGAGGTGTCGCCGACAACGCCCTCCTCTTGGCGTTGCCAGCCAAGCGTATGCGCGCGGCAAGAGACTCCAGCCATGAAACCTAGTTCGCTAGGCTACAAACTGGGCTTGACACCCCAGGAACGGTATGGTACGGAGTAGCCATGGTGCCGCGGGTCCGACCGACCAGGAGGCGGTGGGCCAGCTCGGGCAAAGGAACCCGGCGCGGCGGTGCCAGGAGGTTACCGGTATGCAGATCAACCGTGTGCTGTGGGGTGTTTGGCAGGTTGACAGGACAGGCCCCGTGTCCCGCGGGGCAGATGACGGCGAGTTCCGCCGACCGTTTGGCGCCGTTTGAGGCCGCGCCGCTGATCCAGACCATCGCCTGGGTGTGGAAATCGCTACTGATACGGGAT
>JACCYK010000503.1 GCA_013696525.1 Chloroflexia bacterium | reverse complement strand
GTATGAGGCGGTGACGCGACGAATGGTGGAGACGGTGGCGGAGGAGCTGAAGGAGATCAAATCACGGCTCACGGGTTGCTGATGATGGTGGCGGGGGCGATTCTGATCGATCTGGTGCTGCGGCTGGCGGGGTAGCGCTGGCGGAGGCGCTGCTGGACGTGGCGGCGTTCTCGCGGCGCTGGCTGGCGGGGTATCAACTCCGGGAGTATCAGCTTGAGCCGGCGCGGGCGATCGCGGCGAGTGTCGATAACCGGTTGGGGCGGTCGCTGGCGGCGGTGTTCAGCCGGCAGAGCGGGAAAGACGAAGTGCTGGCGCAGGTGCTGGCCTATCTGTTGACGACGTTCCAGACCAGGGGCGGCAGTATCGTGGTGGCGGCGCCGACCTTCCGGCCGCAGGCGGCGCTGAGCCGGGATCGCTTGCTGGACCGGTTGCGGCTGCTGGGCACGGGGGACATCTCCTCGGTGCGGGATGGGTACGTGGTCCAGGTTGGGCGGGCCTCGGCCCGGTTTCTCTCGGCGGCGCCGGTGGCGAACGCGCGAGGGCAGACGGCGGACCTGCTGCTGGTGGCGAACGAGGCGCAGGATATCGATCCCGCCGTGTGGGATGCGGTATTTGATCCGATGGCGGCCTCGACCAATGCGACGACGCTCTTCATGGGCACGGTTTGGAGCCAGGAGACGCTGCTGGCGCGGCAGCTTCGCTATCTGGAGGCGATCGAGCGGCGAGATGGCGAGCGCCGGGTGTGGCGGGTGCCCTGGGATCGGGTGGCGGTGGAGCTGCCGGCCTATGGGGAGCGGGTGCGAGCCCGGATCGAGCAGTTTGGGGTCGATCATCCGTTCATCCAGACCGAGTATTTCCTCAACGAGCTGGAGGGGGCGGGCAGCCTGTTCCCGCCGCACCGGCTGGCGCAACTGCGGGGCGAGCACCGGCGGCGGCACGGGGCTGACCTCGACCAGTTACGGGCGGGCCGGCGGTACGCGCTGCTGCTCGATGTGGCGGGCGAGGAGGAGGCGGGGACCGGGCCGGCCGCGTTTGTGGACAACAGCCGGCGGGACAGCACGGCGCTGACGGTGGTGGAGATCGAGCCGGGCCGGCAGCCGGTCTATCGGGTGGTGGACAGGATGGCCTGGACCGGGGTGAAGCATGTGGCGTTGCATGGGCAACTGGTTGATCTGGCGCGCCAGGTGTGGCGGGCGAGCATGGTGGTGGTGGACGCGACCGGGATCGGTGCCGGGCTGGCGTCCTTCCTGGCGGCGGCGTTGAGCGAGCGCCGGGGCGGGGCCGTGATTCCGGTGCTGCCGTTTGTCTTTACCCGGGCGAGCAAGAGCGCCCTGGGGTGGGATTTCGTGGCGTTGATCGACGGCGGCAGGTTCAAGGAGTACGCGGACGATGGCGATGCGTTGAGCCGCCTGTTCTGGTCGCAACTGGTGGCCACGAGCTACGAGGCGCCGCCGGGGCCGGGGAAGGTGTTGCGGTGGTCGGTGCCGGCGGCGCGGGGCCACGACGATTTGGTGATGAGCGCGGCGCTGGCGGCGTTGCTGGATGGGGTCGATTGGCGGCCGCGGGTGGCGGTCGGGCTGAGCTGAGGCGCTGGCCAGAGCGGGGCAGGCCAGGACATCGGGGCGAATGGCGGTGGGTCGACCGTTGATCGCGATGACCATCGAGCCGGCGCTGTGCTCAGTTTGACACCGCGGCCGTCGCGTGGTTGGCCGCCGCCGACCGACCGCCGCCGTACAGTGGGGCAACGCCGCCGATGGACGGAGGCGTAAGCCGCGAACGCGCGAGCGAAGGAGAACGACGGTGAACAGGAAGATCCAGACGATCGGCCGAATCGCGGCGGTGGGCGCGGTGGCGCTTGTCCAGGCGGGTTCGGCGGCCAGTGTCGAGGCGCGGCCGCGATCGGATGCGGTGCGACTGGCGAACCGCATGATCGCGAATTGCTTCGTCAATGGTGGTGAGCCAGACGCCGGGGACGAGGGCTACGGGATCGGCTTCACCTGCGCGTATCCGGATGGCAGAGTGGACGACGACGTCGTTTACTACGATTAGTAGACGGTCGGCCAGCACCTACCCACCATCCAACGCCGCGCCGGCGCGCGGACGTGGGTGAACGGCCGCGGCAAACCCGTCCCCTGGCAACACCGCCACCGCGCTCCCGACCAGGAGCGCGGTGGCGGTGTCTTCACTCCCCAGCAGCCCTGCCTGGTCCCGGCAACGACGCGGATCGTGACCGCCGCGCCGCGCCAGTGGGCGATGTCGGCGGCGTGGGCGAACGTGGGGAGGCTGGCGATGCGCGATACGGGCGACGGGACACGCGCGGCGCTTCAGCCGTCGCCGCGGAGGTCTTCGGGGACGCTGAACCAGTGGCAGATGACGGCGGTGTCGGTGAGGGTGACGCCGATGGCGCGGTTGTCACGGGGGAAGAAGGGCACGGCGCCGGTTTTTCCATCGGTGAGGCGGCAGGTGATCGCGTTTTGGACGAACTCGCCGGGGGGGCCGCCGGTGACCTCGTAGGTGGCGGCGGGGAGATCGGCGAAGGTGACGGCGCCGGTGGGATCGGTGGTGAGGGTCTGAGCCTGGGCGGCCGGGGCGGTGATGGCGAATTCCATGTTGGCGATCGGCTCCTGGCAGTCTTGGGCGTAGTTGGCGCCGGCATAGGCGACGGGGCAGGCGCGGTTAGAGATGGTCAGGGTGAGGGCGTGACCGTTCGCTGCCGGGGCCGCGCCGGGGGCGGGTACGACCTCGGCCGGAGCGGCGGTGAAGTTGCCGAGTAGCGCCAGAATCAGGAGCCAGAGCAGCGTCATGGTGGGGTCTCCTTCGGGTAGATCGCGGCACGAGC
>JACCYK010000488.1 GCA_013696525.1 Chloroflexia bacterium | reverse complement strand
GTATCAGCCTTACCAGCTCAGACCCGACGCTTGACAGGGAACGCAATCTCGTCGTGCTCGCCCTGAACCGATTGCGCCAGGCCATGAATGCCACGCTTGGCGCCCACGCCACCTTGACCAAACGGATTCCGATCGCGGCGGGGCTGGGCGGCGCCAGCACCGACGCCGCGGCCGCCCTCGTCGCCGGTCGAGACCTCTGGCAAGCCGCCATCTCCGATCAGGAGATCCACGAGATCAGCCGCGATCTGGGTAGCGATGACCCCTTTTTCCTGACCGCGGGCACCGCGCTGGGGACCGGTCGCGGCGACCAGCTCACACGGCTGGCCCCGCTCACCGACATCTGGTTCGTGGTGGTGACGCCGGCCATCGTCATTCCGCGCAAGACGCCGACCCTCTACGGTCTGTTGCGGCCGGGCGATTTCTCGACTGGTGAAGCAGTCCGCCGCTGGGCCGGGATGCTGCCGGCCGCGAGCGGGGCCAATCCGATCCCGTTGCCGCCGAATGCGTTCTCGCGGCCGCTCTACGCCCTCCGGCCCGAGCTCGCCGCCCTGCCGGGGCGGATGGCGGCCGCCGGCGCGGCCACGATCGGGTTGTCCGGGGCCGGACCCTCGCATTTCGCGCTCTTCTCAGATCCTGAACAGGCGGAGCGCGTCGCCAGCCGGTTGCGGACAGACCTCGGGACCGCGGTCGCGGTCGTAGTGGCCACGCCGGTGGTTAAACCGCCGCCGCCGGTTTCGACGTACCTTGGGCAGGGATGAGGGACAATCCGCCCACCGCCGGACGTCATCGTCACGCGATCGCATCCGCATCAACACTGGCGCGCGGTTTGACGCTCTTTTCCGCTCCCTCCTTAGAATTGGCGCGTAGGCGTGGAGGCGACCCCCATCGGCATGATCGAATTACGCGCGACCGTCAATCGCCGCTACCGTGTCGATCGTCAAATCGGCGCGGGCGGGATGGCGGTTGTGTACCTCGGCCACGACCTCCTGCTCGGCCGCGATGTCGCGATCAAGGTGCTCCGTCCCCAATACGCGGCCAACCCCACGTTTCGCTCCCGGTTTGAGCGGGAGGCCGAAGCCGCCGCCGGGTTCGCCCATCCCAACATTATCGATATTTACGATGTCGGGGAAGAGGACGGCGCTCCCTATATCGTGATGGAGCACATCGCCGGGCACACCCTGAAGGAGATCATCGTTGACGAGGGGCCCTTCCATCCGGACGATGTCGCCGCCCTCCTGACCCAGGTGGCGGGCGCGCTCGACTACGCTCATGCCCGGGGCTATGTGCATCGAGATGTCAAACCCCAAAATATCCTCGTGGACGACCGCGGCGTCGCCCGTGTCGTCGATTTCGGGATCGCGAAGAGCCTCGGCGACTCGGACCTAACTGAGATCGGAGCCGGCCTGGGCACGGTCCACTATCTCTCCCCCGAGCAGGCCAGCGGGCTGATGCCGACCCCCGCCTCGGATATTTACTCCGCCGGCGTCGTTGCCTTTGAGATGCTGACCCGGCGCCTGCCGTTCGAGGCGGAATCGCCGGTCGCGGTGGCGATGCGTCACGTCCAGGATCCTCCGCCCGCCCCATCGTCGTACCTCGCCACGGTGCCGGCGGCGGTCGACGCGATCGTGCTCAAAGCACTGGCTAAAGATCCCACGAAGCGATTTCAGAACGCGGGGGCGCTGGCCACGGCGATGTCCTCCTGGCATGAGGCACGGCCGCGGCCCGCGCCAACCCCGGCTCCGTTTCGACCCCCTCCATCGGGCCAGGCTCCTTCAGATCTGACCGCGACGACCGTCACCCCCGCCGTCGTCACCGAGCCGGAATCGCCGCTCGGGCCGGCAGCGAAGCCGTCGCCCGCGGCCCCTAGTCGCGACGATACCGGCTGCGCCACCTGGGTGATCGGCCTCGCCGTCCTTCTCGGCCTGGTCGGGCTGATCTGGATCGGCTTCCAGCTCACGCCCCGGATCGCCGACCTCGGCGGCATCACCACCAACCCGACCGTTGCCGTCGCGCCGGCCGCGGCCACGACAACCGGCCCGGCCGCGACGAACGCGCCACCGGCGATCATGCCGGCCGCCGCCATCGCCGTTCCCGACTTCACCGGCCTGACCCTCACCGGGGCCACCGCTGCCGCCCGCGCCGCCGGCCTCCAGCTCTCCGCCTTGGAGCCGGTGTTCTCCGACAGCGTGCCGGTTGACGCGGTGGCCGAACAGGATCCGCCGGCGGCGTCCAGCGTCGATCAAGCAACCACGGTCTACGTCATGCTGAGCCGGGGCTCGGCCATGATCGACCTGGGGGAGCTGGACCTGATCGAGACCGAGGCGGCGGCGGCAGAGCGGACGCTCACCGCCAGCGGCTTGACGGTAACGCGGGAAGAGGTGCCCAGCGAGGAGATCGCCGCCGGTCGCGTTGCCGGCACCGAGCCCGCTGACCAGGCGTTTATCGGTGATCGCATCGTCCTCCTGGTCAGCCTCGGCGATGTGGTTCGCATTCCCGCCGCCATTCAAGGGCAGCCAGGCTCGGCAGCGACGAGCGAACTGGAAGCCGCCGGCCTGGTCGTCACCGGGGAGGTTGGCGTGGGGGAAGCCACGATCGCCGGCGCCGGGCTCGACCTTGACACCGCCGGGATCGAACCGGGCGACGTGGTCGGGGTGCAGGGGGACGACGCCGATTTTGACAGCTACCTGCCGCGCGGCACCGAGATCGAGCTGGTTGTGTACGATCCTGCCCTCGACGACGCCGAGTGATTCCCGGGGCGACCGGGCAGACAGCGCGGGAAGCGGCCAGGTTCGGCGGCACGCTGTTCCTGGCGGTCGCGGTCGCCTTCGCCACCATCAGCGTGGTCTGGGCGCGCGAACTCCGGTCACCGCGGGTGACCCTGCTGGGGTCCGGCGCGAACGCGCTGTCCGTGCTCGTCACCACCGGCGGCGCCCGCTTGCTAATCGCCACCGGCGATCAACCGATTGCCTTTGGCAACGCGCTCGAGCGGGCCCGGCACCCGATCGCCCGCCGGCTCGATATTGTGCTGATCGCCGGCCAGGGCCGCGACTTGCTCGCCCCCGAAACGATCGCCGCCGACCCTGGGGCGCGGTACCTGGCGACCATTGGCCGCCTTTCCCCGTCGCCCGAGGCAACCGCGCTCGCGGCCGGGGGCATCATCGCGCGGACGACGTCGAAGCGCTTTCATCTGGACGATCACACCACGGTCGACCTCGATCTTGAGACAACCGCCGGGGACGGGGGGGCCGTATGGCGGGCCACGATCCGGCGCCAAGCTACCACCATCGTCGTGCTTTCGAACGCCGGCGCCGCCTCATCGTTCGACTGGCCGGGGCCGGTCTCCGCCCTCGTCATCGCCGCCGGCGACGAACCGGAATCCGCTTGGGACTCAACACCGGCGCCCGTGCTCGCGTTCCCAGATGAGGCAACCAGCGCCGCTGGCCCGCGCGAGTTTTTCGCGGACCGCGATGGGCCGGCGTGGGCCGTTCGCGTCGCCCCGGGTGAGGCGGTGCGGCTGGACTTTGGCTCAAACGGCCTGGAGCTGGCGCCAGCGGCGGCGGTACCGCTCGGCAGCCCGATTAGTGCCGGGCGGCGATGGCCGGCAACGGCGGGACATGGGCGAACTCGGCCTGGATCTTGGTCAGCAATGCCGGATCGGTCAGGATATCGATACCGGTCAGCGCCATCGCCTTGGCCACGAGCAAGGTGTTGCGATAGCCGAGCTTGGAGTCGGCGGCGACGACGACCTCGGGTGAGTGCCAGGTGCAGATCCGATCCAGGATCGGGAACCCGGTCTCGACCGAGGGCACCTCGTAGCTGACATTCCCCCAATCGGTCGATCCCGAAGGCGGCTCCGGCGTCGCCTCCGGCATCTCCAAGCCGACCGCATCCAGGTTGCGCTTGAGTTGGCGGGCCAGCGTCAGGTTGGTCACCATGTCCGAATTTGCCAGGCCGGAGACCTCGAACTCGAGCCGGGCGCCCGTCATCAGCGCCGCGCCCTCGGCGATTTGCCGGACCCGCTCGACGAGTTGATTCATGTCTTCAAGCTTCGCGGCGCGGACAAAAAACTCGGCCCGGGCAAAATCGGGGACGACGTTCGCCGCCTGGCCGCCATCCGTGATGATGCCATGCAGGCGGGCGTCACTTTTCACATGCTGACGCAGGGCGTTGATCCCGTTGAAGACCTCGACAATCGCGTTGAGGGCATTGATCCCGTTGTAGGGATCGGCCGCGGCGTGGGCCGCCCGCCCATGATAGGCAATCCGGACCTCTTCACAGGCCAGGCTCAGACCGCTGCCTGCCACCGTCGGGCAATAGGTGTCGTTGCTGCCGGGATGGGCGCCCATCGCCGCGTCAATGCCGTTGAAGACACCAGCCGCAGCCATGATGACTTTCCCGCCCACGGCTTCTTCCGCCGGCGTGCCAAAGACGCGGACCGATCCCGGCAGCCCACCCGCCCGCAGCGCCGCGCCGAGGCCCAATCCAGCCGCGACGCCGGACATCGCGATCAGGTTGTGGCCACAGCCGTGACCGAGCCCCGGCAGCGCATCGTACTCCGCGAGATAGGCCACCCGCGGCGCGCCATCGCCGGCCCCAGCGGCAAACGCGGTCGGCAGCCCCGCCAGCCCGCGCTCGACCGCGAAGCCCCGCGCCTCGAGGAATTCGGCGCAGGCCGCGCTGGCTCGCACCTCCTCCAGCGCCACCTCGGGATGCTGATGAATGAACTTCGAGAGCGCCGTCAGGTCGTCGGCGGCCGCCTCGATCGCGGCCACGGCGGCATCGCGTGCCGCCGAGATCGTCCCGGTTGATAACGTTGTGGCCACGAGCTTCCTCCATCATCGGTCGTCACCGCTCCAGCCAGCGGCGATCGTCGTCCGGGCCAGGCGCCGGGTGTTTGACCCTACACGGTCTTTCCGCACGATGGGCAAAAGAGGTCGCGGGCGCCGACCGCGGCGTTACAGGACGCGCACCGGGTGCCGTCGGCATCGGCGGCGTCGCCATACTCATAGGCGGCTTGGCCGCCGGCCGGGGACCCGGCGGCGCTCCAACTGGCGGCGGCAGAGCGCCGTTCCCAGAGATCGCCGGCGTCTGGCTGACCCGATTGGCCGTTCGTCGCCGGATTGGTTGACCATACCGGATAGCTACCGTTCGTTGCCGGCGCTTGCTCGTCCCATGGCCGTCGGGGCCGTTCCAAGAGCGGAGCGGTCTGATCCAGGGTAGCTTGATGCGCACCGAGCCCGGTTGTGGCCATGGGGCCGGGCTCGTACTTTCCAGCATCGCCGTCACGCGCCACCCGCACCGGTCGCTGGCGCGACGCCACCGGCAACGCCGGCCGCGGCTGGCTCCGCTGCCGCACCGCGCTGACGGCGAGGCCGAGCCCGACAAGCAGGATCAAGCCGCCGCCGGCGGCGAGCTGCAGCAGATCGAACCGCTGAATGAGGGCCTCGGCCACGACCCCGTCATCCAGCGCCCGCGGCGGTTGCAGGTATTCCGCGAGAAACGTCAACAGATAGGTCAGCACCAAGGCGCCGTTGAGCATCGCCAACAGGCCGCCCACGAGATGGGACAGCCACCCTTGTGGGACATGCCCCAGGGCGGCGCCGCCTCCGTAGCCGAGGAGAAAGGCCCCGCCGCCGAGGGCGGCCATCGCCACCGCGAAGGGAGCAATTTGGGCATCGAGGCCAAAGCGGGCGGCCAGCTCGGCGCCGCCACGATCGGCCCAAGTGGCGGCGACCAGCGCCCCAAAGAGGATGCCGGCGGACACCATGGCTTCTTTCGCCGCGCCCCGCCGGATCCCGAATGGCACAAAGAGCAGGATCACGAGACCCAGCAGGAGATCGATCAGGAGTGGGGTGTCTATGGTCGGCACGCTCGGCCCCCTCATCTGTCGCTGCTGCTCGACGTCGCCACGGCCGCGCGGGGGTGTCGCTATCGACTCGGGCCAGGCACCGGATTGAGCGTCGTTGCGCATGTCGCGCCGGGCAATCCAGGCTCGGACGGATGGCGCGATGCGCTCGTTGCGCGGCACCGGCGATGAACCCGTTCCGCCGCGACAGCCAGGGCACGGCGAGTTGCTCGGTTGCGATTGTAGCACGCGCCCATGACCACCTCCGAACCCGGTTATGGTCAACCTATGGCGAGCATGTGCTAAAATTCAACGGTGCCACACGGCGATACGCCGCCCCTGGCGTGGACGGGAACGGCCCGTCCTCCAGATCGTAAGGAGCGCCTCAATTTCCGCCCAACGAGCCCGTCGCGGTCGTTCGGCGCCGTCGACCTTGCTCGAAGACGCGACGTCGCCGCAACCGGCCACGCCCACGGCCCCCCCTCGTCCCCACCGCCGGCGCCCGAGCGCCGCACTGCCAGAGCCGCCGGAACGCTCCTGGCGCCGGGTCGACCTCCACATTCATACGCCGGCCTCGACCGATTACCAGCAGAGCACCGTCTCACCGCTCGACATCTTGCAACGGGCGGACGAACAAGAGTTGGATGTCATCGCCTTCACCGACCATAACTCGGTGCGCGGCTACGCCGAGCTCTGGCGCGAGATCGAGGACCTCGAGCTGCTCGAGTTCCTGCATCGTCTCGAACCGGTCGAAGCCGAGCGGCTGGCCGAGTTCCGCCGTTTGCTAAGCAAGATTCTTCTCTTGCCGGGCTTCGAGCTGACCGCCACCTTCGGCTTCCACGTCCTGGCGATTTTCCCGGAGCGGACGAGTGTTCGCTTGATGGAGCATCTGCTGCTGCTGCTCGGCGTTCCCGAGCAACGGTTTGGCAGCGGCGAGGTCGGCGCCACGACCGACGTCCTTCGCGCCTACGAGATCCTGGCTGGTCATGGCGCCCTGGTCATCGGCGCCCATGTCAATTCGGCCCACGGCATCGCCATGCAGGGCATCCGGTTCGGCGGCCAAACCAAGATCGCCTACACCCAGGACGCCAACCTGCATGCGCTCGAAGTCACGGACCTTGCCCTTGGCGCCCAGCGGCGCTCCACCGCCCGTTTCTTCAACGGCACCAAGTCGGAGTACCCGCGCCGGATGCACGCCATTCAGGGTTCGGATGCGCATCGTCTGGAGCGGGATCCCGATCGCGAGACCAACCTCGGCGTGGGCGACCGGCCAACGGCCATGTACCTGCCGGAAGCGTCCTTCGCCGCGATCAAAGCCCTGCTCCAGAGCACCGAGTTCGACTTCACCAAGCCGATCACGCCCCGACCGGCCGATCCGATCATCGCCGCCCGCGTCCTGGGGAACACCGCGAGCCAGGTGTTCCACGAGAGCTTGACGACCAAACGGACCGGGATGGCGCACGTCCTGCGTGACATCGTCGGCCTGGCGAACGGGGACGGCGGCACAATCTACGTCGGCTTGAGCGCCTCGGAAAAGCGGCCGATTGCCGGGGTCGAGGCGGACGCGGCGCCGCGACTGAGCGCGGAAGCGGCCGCTCAGATCACGCCCGCCATCCCGCTCATGGTCGACCCCGCGGAGTCTGACGACAAGCTCGTGCTCGTGGTCACGGTGCCGCGTGGCCCGGAGCGGCCGCACGCGCTGACCCCGGGCACGATCTACATTCGCCGGGAAAACGAGTCCGAGATTGCGAGCCGAGACGAGATCGTGGCGATGGTTCGCGAG
>JACCYK010000466.1 GCA_013696525.1 Chloroflexia bacterium | reverse complement strand
GGATTGCCGTGTATTCGCCGAAACACGAGTTTCGGATGAATACGTGTGCTATCGACACGCTGGAATGACTTCCGCGCTGAGCACCGGAAACGTCCTCTTAGGACCGCGGATCACGGTGCCGCCGAGGCCCAAGTGAATATCCGAAGTCCGTATCAGCCGGTCGGTCTTGGCGCGCTGGTTCGTTCCTGCTGGCTGGCCAGCAGTTCGGCGAGGCGGTCCCAGCTTTCGGTGGCGCCCGACTCCATCCCCGACTCGAGCATGCCGTCGAAGTCGGCCGCGCTCTGGAAGAGTGAGGTGACTGTCAGCTTGGTCTTGCCGTCGAGGTCTTCGAAGATGGCGGTATCGACGACGATGTGGCCCGGCATCGGCTCGAACTCGAAGGTGGAGACCAGGCGCTCCGGGGGCACGACCTCGCGATACTCGCCGCGGAAGCCGTACTCCGCGCCGTTGGCGCCGCGATGAACGTAGCGCCAGGCGCCGCCCGGCTTGACGTCCATCGTGTCGACCGTGGTCGTCACGTCGCGCGGTCCCCACCAGTGCGGGATGTGCGCGGGATCGGTGTAGGCTTGGAACACGAGCTCGCGGGGGGCGTCGAAGACGCGGCTCATGCTGCCTTCCCGATCCGAGAGCCGGGTGAACGTGGTGGGGTTAGCGCCGCTCGTCATGGTGTCCGCTCCTGTTCTGTGCCTCGCTCGCGACCAGCCTGTAATTCACTATTTAGCTAATCAGTATAATACACCACCGACGACCATCTGTCAACCCCCGGTAGGTGGCGCTTCGCGTGCTAGGTTGCTCCTTCGACCCCGGCGACGCGGCGGCGGGTGAGTAATTGAGCCCGGCGGGCGTAGATCACCAGCGCGACCAGGGTGACGACGAAGGGGATGCTGTGGATCAGCTCGCCCGGGATGCTGGTGTAGAGCGCCGGCAGAACGATCGCCAACGCCTCGAAGGCGCCGAAGAGGAGGGCGGCGATGGCAACGCCGCCGGGACGGCGGGCCCCGAGCAGGACCGCCCCCAGGGCGATGAAGCCGCGGCCGGCGGTCATGTCGCGGGTAAAGCCGATGTAGTTGAACATCGCCAGCTGCACCCCGCCCAGCGCCGCCAGGGCGCCGGACAGGATCAGCCCCAGGGCTCGCATTTGATCGGGCGAGATGCCGGCCGCCGCCGCCGCCGGGGCGTACTCGCCGACCGCCCGCAGGCGCAAACCGGTCGCGGTCTGGTAGAGCATGAACCAGATGCCGGCGACCAGGATGACGGTCGCCCAGGTCAGGTAGGAGTGACCCGAGAGGGCCGCCTCGAGGGTGCCGCCGACGCCGGGGATCGCCCCCAGCCAGGAGAGGCTGAGCCGCGGGATGCTCTTTGAAGGCAGGGCCAGCGAGGTACCCCGGTCGCCGCCGGTGGCCTGGGCCAGGATAAAGACGGTGCCGCCGGCGGCCATCAAGTTGATCGCGAAGCCGACCAGTACGACATCGGCCCCGAACCGGAGGTGGAAGAGCGCCATCACGGCGCCCAACGCCATGCCGGCCAGGACGCCGGCGAGCAGCCCGATCCACCAGGGATACGAGGCGGAGACGATCACCGCGGTCAGCGCCGCCGACAGCATCATCCCTTCCAGGGCGACGTTGAGGGCGCCGGACAGCTCCGCCAGCAGCCCGCCCAGGGCCGCCAGCAGGAGCGGCACCGTGGTTCGGATCACGGCGAAGAAGAAGGTGGCCGAAATGATCGTCGTCAGCAACTCCGTCATCGGACCGCCTGCTCCGTGAGTGGACCGCCGCCGATGATCGGCGGTTGCGGCGCGTCGGGGTCGCTATCGGTGTCCGGGGCGCGGTTGGCCTGGCTGGCGCGGAGCCAGCCATAGAGGCCGGCGGAGGCGACCAGGAGGATCACGACCCCCTGGATAATGCCGATCATCTCGGTCGGGACATCGCTGCGGAGCCCCATCAGCACCGCCCCTTGGCGCAAATATCCATAGAAGAGGGCCGCGACCGGGACGATCAGCGGGCGGTTGCGGGCCACGATCGCGACCAGGATGCCCTCGAAGGTGATGAGCCCCTCGAACCCGACCGCCAGCTCGCCGTAGGCGGAGCCCTGGACGAAGACCGCGCCCAGGATGCCCCCGATGGCGCCGGAAACGGCCATCGTCCGCACGATCGTGCGGGGCACGTTGATCCCGGCGTACTCGGCGAACCGGGGGTTGAAGCCGACCATCCTCAGCTCGAAGCCACGCTTGGTTCGGTAGAGATAGAACCAGATTGCGATCACGGCGATGATGGCGATGACGATGCCGAGATCGATCCGGGTGCGCGGGATCAGGGTGGGATAGACGGCGCTCTCGGGGAAGGGGTCGGAGCGGGTGAGGCCCGAGCCAGGGGGGGAAATCCGGGTCCGGATCAGCCAGGCGAAGACGTCGATCGCGATGTAGTTGAGCATCAAGGTGGAGACGATCTCGTTGGCGCCGAAGCGGGCCTTGATGATGCCGGGAATCCAGCCGTAGGCGGCGCCGGTGACCGCCGCCGCGACGAGGCCGAGGGGGATTGAGAGCCAGGACTGGCCCAGGCTGGAGAGGGCGATGACGCCGGCGGCCAAGCCCCCGAGATAGGCTTGACCCTGCGCCCCGAGCGCGAATAGCCGGGCCTGGAAGACCAGGCTCAAGGCCAGGCCGGCCAGCGTCAGCTTTGCCACGTCGTCGAGCCAGACCCCGATCGTGCGGGGGCTGCCGAGGGGACCGCCGAGGAGGGCGGCGAACGCCTCGCCCGGCTCAGCGGAGACGACCAGGACGATGATGAAGGTGATGATCAGGGCGACGACCAGGGCGAGGACCGTCCGCAGCACCTCGAACGCCCACTCCGGCCAGCGGCTCATGACGCCATCGCTCGCTCCGCCGCCGGTTGTTCCCGCGCCCCGAGCATGTAGGTGCCCAAATCCTCCGGCGTCAGGTTGGCCGGGTCGGGAAAGGCGGCCACGAGGCGGCCCTTGGAGAGGACGATGATCCGATCCGCCAGGGCCAACAGCTCGGTTAGGTCGGCCGAGGTCAAGATGATCGCGGCGCCCCGGTTTCGGGCCTGGATGAGACTTTGCCAGACGAACTCGGTGGCGCCGATGTCGATGCCGCGGGTCGGCTGCGCCGCCAGCAGCAGCTTGGGCTGGCTCGAAAGCTCGCGGGCGATGACGACCTTCTGCATGTTGCCGCCGGAGAGCGTGTCCACCGGCACCTGAACCGAGCTCGTTCGCACGCCGTAGGCGTTCACCAGCTCGGTCGCCGCGCGCCGGATCGCGCTCCAATCGAGGATGCCGCGGTTGACCAGCGGCGGCCGGTCGATCCGTTCGGCCACCATGTTTTCCGCGATCGTCGCTTCGGCCGCCAGGCCTCGCGCCAGCCGGTCCTCCGGGATGCTGGCGACGCCGGCCTGGCGCAGGTGGCGAACGCTCCAGCCGGTGACATCCTCCGCGCCGAGCGTGATCCGGCCGGCCGTCGGCTGGCGGAGGCCGGAGAGGACTTCGAGCAGCTCCGACTGGCCGTTCCCCTCGACCGCGGCGATGCCGAGGATTTCGCCCGAGCGGACGACGAACGAGACATCGTTGACCGCCGGCAGTTGGGCGCTGTTGTTGGCGCTGACCCCTTCAATCGCGCAGACGACCGGCCCGACGGCGTGGCTCGTGCGCGCCACCTGGAGCGAGACATCGCGCCCGACCATCAGGCGCGTCAACTCCTCGGCGGTGGCATCCGCGGTTCGGAGGTTGCCGACCACCCGGCCACCGCGCATCACCGTGATCGCATCGGAGATCGCGAGTACCTCCGGCAGCTTGTGGGCAATGAAGAGGACGGTCCGCCCCCGCGCCACCAGGCCGCGAATGGCGGTAAAGAGCTCGGCCACCTCTTGGGGGGTCAGCACCGCGGTTGGCTCGTCGAGGATCAGGATTTGGGCGTTGCGGTAGAGCGCCTTGAGGATCTCGACTCGTTGCTGCTGGCCGACCGGGATCGTGCCGACGGTTGCCGCCGGATCGACCGGCAGCCCGAACCGCTCCGCCAGCTCGCCCACCGACCGTAGCGCCGCCGGCAGATCGAGAACCAGGCCGCGACGGGGCTCGGCGCCGAGGACGACGTTTTCGGCCACGCTGAGCGACGGTACCAGCGAGAAGTGCTGGAACACCATGCCGATACCAAGCGCGATCGCTCGGGCCGGCGAGCTGATCTGGACCGGCGTGCCGTCGAGGAGGATGGCGCCGGAGTCGGGCTGTTCGATCCCGTACAGGATCTTCATCAGCGTCGACTTACCGGCGCCATTCTCACCGACGATGGCATGCACCCCGGCGGCGGCCACGTCCAGGCTGACGTCGGCGTTCGCCAGCGTGCCGCCGGGGTAGCGCTTGGAGATGTCACGCATCTCCAGGGCAAACGGGGCGTCCATCGGCCGGTACTCGGTCCGGCGGCTAGTTGATCGCGCCTTCGACCTCGATCTCGCCGTTGGCGATCTGCTCGCGCAGCTCATCGATGGTGGTCCGCACTTCTTCCGGCACGACCTCGTTGTAGTTCTCGTCCTGCACGATGTCGACCGCGCCCTCGGCCAGGCCCAGCGTGACCGCCGTGCCGTACTCGGTGGTGCCGTCGATCGTGCCTTCGACCGCGAGGAAGAGCGACTGGCCAACGTTCTTCAGGACCGAGGTAAAGATGACCTCGGCCTGGGCCGGGTCAGTCTCGGCGAAGAGCGCGGCCTGGTCCGAATCGACGCCGATCGCCAGGACCGACTCGTCGCGCGCGGCCTGGAGCGAGCCGATGCCGGAGCTGCCCGCGATCGGGAAGATCACGTCGGCGCCCTGCTGGATCTGGGCTAGGGCCAGCTCTTTGCCCTTCGCCGGATCGGAGTAGGGGTTGGCGCCGCCGACGACCGCCTGCAGCACCTCGACGTCTGGGTTCGCCGCCTCGGCGCCCTGCTCGAAGCCAACCGCGAACTCGAGCACCGGCCCGCCTTCGGCCCCGAGGATAGTGCCGAGGACACCGGTCTCGCTGACCATGGCGGCGGCGTAGCCGGCCAGGTAGGCGGCATCGGAGGTGCCGTACTGGATCGAGTAGACGTTGTCACAGCAGCCGGTGCTGTAATCGACCACGTCATCGAAGATGATGAATCGCGTGTCCGGGTACTCGGGCGCGATCTCGGTCAGGTACCCGTTCATGTCGAAGGTGCCGACGATGATGATGTCATAGTCGCTGTCGGCGGCCTCGGCCAGGGCCGGTTCCCAGCGGGCGCGGTCGTACCCGGCTTCCAGGATGTCGGCCTCGACCCCCAGCTCCGCTTCCATCCGGTTCATGCCCTCGGCGGCGGAATCGAAGAAGCTCTTGTCGCCCAGCACGCCGTTCACCACGAACACCACCCGGAGCGGGTCATCCTGGGCGGCGGCCTGGCGCAAACCGGTCTGGGCGAGCAGCCCGGTCACGATCAGCAGGCAGGCCAGGGCAAATCGGCTGACGATTCTCGTATCCATCCGCATCGTCTCCTCGCTATTTTTGGGCGCACCCACCGCGCGCCCGCTCGGGCGTCTGACCGCTACGTCGCGGCCTCGACGCGATCCCAAAAGTGCCGATACGTCCGCTGGTACGCATCGCTGAGGCGGTGGAGATCAGTCCCCATGAGCTGATTGTCCTTCACGATCCAATCTCCCGCCACTAGGACATGCCGGACACCGTGCCCGGAGCCGGAGTACACGAGCAGCGTTGCCAGGTCGGGGGCGGCTGAATACCCCGGCCCCCGGCAATCGACCGCGATCAGGTCGGCCGCCTTGCCAATCTCTAGGCTACCCGTCTCCAGGTCGAGACCAAGCGCGCGGGCGCCGTCAATCGTCGCCATCCGGAGCAGGGTGCCGGCGGGAAGGGCGCCGGCGCGGCCCTCCCGGTGCGACGCGGCCAGCCCGGCCGCCTTCATCTCGGTGAACAGATCATAGCTGGTATTGGCCGCCGCGTTGTCCGTGCCGAGGGCGACCGTGACTCCCGCCGCCAGCAGGTCGACGACCGGCGTGATGGCCGGCCGGCCGGAGCGAAGGCCGGCGGTCGGGCAATGAACGACCGCGGCGTGCTTGGCGTTGGCGAAGACCGCGATGTCCGCCGCTGCCAAGTCCAAGCAATGGGCGGCTAGGACGCGGGCTGCAAAGAAGCCGATCCGATCCAGCGCGACCGCGGCGGTGACGCCGCGCGACGCCAGCGTGTGCTCATTGTCTTCCGGGCCGACCGCCATGTGTAGATGGAGCCCGACCCCATGGGCGTTCGCCGCCGACGCTTCCGCTCGCAACAGCGACTCCGAATTGTCGACAAACGGCGCGTGGGGACCAATCCAGCCCCGCACCTTGTCATTGCCCGCCCTGGCGGCATGCTCGACGAAATCGACCGCCGTCGCCAGCTCGCGCTTGCCCCGCGCCTCATCGCCCAGCTCGACGATGCCGTAGGCGATCACGGCCCGCAACCCGGAGGCGTGGGCGGCGGCGTAGATCTCGTCGGCAAAGAAGTATTGATCGGCGACGAGCGTGGTGCCGCAACGGGCCATCTCGGCGTAGGAGAGCGCGGCGGCCGGGTGGATATCGGCCGCGATGAGATGCAGCTCCGGCTTCCGGATCGCCCGCCACCAGCCGTCCATGGTCAGCAGGCTGTGGCCCTCGGCCCGGCCCCGGAACAGGATCATGGGCGAGTGGGTGTGGGCATTGACGAGGCCCGGCAGCAGGGCGTGGCCGCTCAGGTCGACCACGGAATCGGAACCGGCGCCCGGCGGCGCCGTGCCCGCCGGGCCAATGTCCACGATCCGGCCATTCGCGATCGCGAGCCAGCCGCCCGCGAGGACGCGATGCTCGGCATCGGCGGTGAAGATGTCCGCATCGCGAAGGACCGTAACCGGCACCGGCTCAACTCGCGCTATCCGTGAACGGCGTTGACATTGACGCACGATACAACCGGTTGCCGGTGGCGTCAATCACTCACGGCTCCGCCCGTTCTCGCGGGTCCAGCCCAGCGAGGAATGAACGGGGCGACAGGATCGCAATGTCACGAAAGGCGCCAAGTCGCAGAAGCTCCGCATCCCCGGTGACGAGGTAGGTAACACCGCCGCTGTCCGCCGTGGCAAGGACGAGATTGTCGTCGTATTCTGAGACGATGGTCGGAACCGGCGTGGTGATGGGGATGACAATCGCGCGTTGTCGGACGAGGCGGAGGTACACGTTGCGTGACCGCCGATCGAGTTGTTGCGCAAAGTACGGATTGCGCAGCGCCTCCTCCAGCTCGGCCAAGATGTGGGAGGAGACTACCACGATCAGGTCAGCGCGGCGCCAAGCCTCCATCAAGATTGCAACAGGACCGGCGACGGAGGTGGCGCCCGAAGCTAGCACATTGGTGTCCAGGGTAACTCGGATCACGCGATTGCAGCGGCCTTCGCCTGACGCTCGGCCTCCTTTTCCGCTCGAAGCTCAGCAACGATCCGAATAGACTCTCGTTCGATCTCCTCGGGCGGGACGTCCTTGAACGACTCCCGCATCTCGTCGATGATGGCGAAGTCTCGCTCCCGTTCCTCGCGTTCCCGATCGAAGCGCACCAGCCGGTCAAAATCCGCTGGTGAGACGAGGGCCGCCACCGGGATGCCACTCTTTTCAATGAGTACCCTTGACTCCTCGCGGTAGACCTCGTTGACGAGGGCGCTGAGGCGGCGCTTGACCTCCGAGATCTTCATGGTCTGGGTCGTTGGCTGTTGCTGGCGCATTCCGCTCCTCCCACATTGGTCATCATAATTTCGCACAAGAGCGTGTCTGGAACGGGCGCAACATGCAGATGATATGGTCAGTGTAGCCGCTGAAAAAGGACTCGCGCCATGCCCCGCGGACTACGGCCAAGACCATGCGAGGCGGCGTGAGGCGGCATGGAATCGCCGGAGGCTCGAGACGAGGAGCCAGCCCAGGAACAGGAGCGGCGGCAGGACGCCGGCGATCCAACTGACGACCGGCGGCGGGCCGGGTTGTTCGGTCAGGTTCATTGGGCCGAAGGCGCCGCTACCGGCGCCGTCCGGGCCGTCGATGGTGAGCTGGATGGTCCACGGGCCGGACGCTGGCAGCGCGATCAGATCGATGCCCCAGACCGCGCGGTTGCGAGGATGGCGCGGCAGCGGCGCCTCGAAGTACAGGTCGCCGTCTGGCTGGATGAAGGAGATGGTGCCGGTCTTGTCCTGGATGCCGCCCGCCGGATTGAACGTGAAGTCCACCGACCGCTCGGCCGCGATCGGCCAGTCGCTGACCCAGACCTCGACCGGGTACGGACCGACCATGATGTGCTCCTGGTAGGGCACCGCTTCGTGGGCCTTGGCGAGTGACGTTGCCATGGCTATCGTCAACAGTAGCGAGACGAGCAGCAGACGGCGCATCAGGCAGCCTGGCGCGCGATACCCAACCCCATCATTGCCGGCGCCGGTTGCTCCTGGTTTCGCAAGACATAGCCGACGATCCAGCCGAGGACGCCGCCGATGGCGCCGATGGCGATGGGACGAGTGAGAAGTGGCCCAGCCTGGCCAGCGGGGCCAGGGGCGGGAAGAGCGCCGGCAGGCGCGTAAAGAGCGCGGGCACCGGCTCGGTCAGTTGGATGACGGCGGGGGTCAGGGCGCCGGCGGCGATAACGGTCAGCCAGACATTCCAGCCGAACCGGCGGCCGGCGAGCAGGACGAGATCGACGACGATGCCGGCGAGGAGGAGATACGCCGGGAGCATGCCCGGGATGATCGGGGCGCCCCGCGTGTTGTCCCGCGCGAACAGCCCGACCGCGGCGGCGTACTCGACGGTGATCCAGGGCGCGAAGTCCCAGAGCCCGATCCGGAGGATGGTGAACATCAGCGCCGCCAGCGTGGCGGCGCCGGGCCGGCGCAGCACCGCCGCGACCAGCAAGAGGGTAGTAGCGTACAGCAGGGCGAGGGTGCCGTTGGGATCGGGATCGATGCCGAGGCCGGCGGCGACGGTGAGCATCACATCGATCGCGCTGGGGGTGACAAAGGCGGTCAGCAAGGCGGTGGCCGCCGCGAAGCCAACCGCGGGGGCGATCCAGCTTCGCCCCTGGTCAGCCGCCCGCCGGACCTCGGCGGCGAAGGTACAGAGGCAGCCAACCATGCTGATCAGGACCGACAGGACCAGCCCGACATGGGGCGGCGACACCAGCGTGACATCGAACCCGTAGATACCGTGCCACCACTGATCGAGTAGCCCGTAGGCAAGGAACATCGCGGCCCCGATGCCGCCGATGACATACCCGGCGGGCCCGCGAAACAGGCCGCCCAGCACCGAAACCGTCCCCTCCGTGACCCCGCGATAGCGGAAAGTGATCACCAGGACCACGGTGAGCGCGGTGAGCCCGGCGATGGCGATGCCGGCATAGAGGACGAGGTGCGGCGCGGTGAAGAAGGTATCCGGCCCGACATCGCTGTGCCACTGCACGTCCCAGGCAAACCCGAGGAACGACAGCAAGATGCCGATCAGAAACGGGATCGAGGCGACGACCCGGAACCGGTCGTGGGCCAGCACCGGCGACCGGGCCGGCGAGCGGGTCGGACGAGCAACCAATGTAGCCACGACGTGAGACTCCTCTTTTTGTGTGATCACGGCAGCGGATCGCGGCCAATAAATAATGCCATGACATGGGCGACGCGTCACTCACTGGTAGGTGAGGTAGCGGGGATCTGGATTTTCGGTTGTCACGTCGTAGGGGTCGAAGATGATGAGGAACGGGTCGTAGTTGGGCAGCTCGAAGGCGACCCAGCCGTCGCGTGACGCGCCGGGGTAGTAGGCGCCGCTGGCATCGGGCACGGGCGGGGTCAGGGTAACGAAATCGAGCAAGGGGGCGCCGGTGGCGTCGGCCAGGGCGAAGGCATTCGGCGGGAAGAAGGACGGATCGCCGCCAGTGCCGATGTTGGTGACCCGCACCCGCAGCGCCAGCCACGGTGAGTCATTGTTCGAGTCCTCGATCCCGAGGGCGCCCGTCCGGTAGTCGACCAGGGCGAAAACGTCGGCCCCAACCGCGACATCGATCAGCTCGACCTGCCAGGTTCCGCTCACGATCGCCGTGTTGAGGCCGGCTGGGGCCTCGGCCGTCAATCCGACCTCGCTCCGGGCGGCGGCGGGCGAGGCCGCGTCCGGGATGCTGGCGCCGGCGAGCAGGGTCAGCGTTTGGCGGGCCCAGGTGCCGGGGAAGCTCGGGCTGTCAAAGACGAGGAGCGGCTCGGTCTCCGCGGTTGGTGCCTCGAAGACGAGCCAGCCCTCGGCGCTGGCGCCGGGATCGATCGTGGCGAACAGGGCCGGCGCGGGCGGCTCGGCGATCAAGAACCGGTGGACGATGCCGGAGGAGCCGGTCAGGCCGAAATCGTCGTTGCTGACAAAGACCGGCGTTTCGCCCTCGTTGCCGACCGTGACATAGGTCAGGACAAAGGTGTGATCCTGGCGCGGCGCCGGGTTGTTCGGCGTGGTCGCCAGCACCCGTTCGACCGCGGCCGGCCCGGACGAAACGTCGCTCACGGTGATCCGGAGGGGGCCGGCGATCGCCGCCTGGCCAAGGGGGACGGGATCGTTCCGGCTGGTTCCGGTGGGACTCGTTTCCTGACCGAAACCCGCCGAGGATTGCCGTCCGGCATGGCTGACCAGGGCGGCGACAACGCCAACGCTGACGACCAAAATGAGGGACAGCGTCGCCGGCCACCCGGCGTGTCTCCACTGTCGTCCCGAAGTCTCCGCGGTCTGACGGCGATCCAGCATCCTCTGGGCATCCTTCCTCACCCGCCAATGGGGGCGATGCCGCCATTCTACGCGGTCGCGGCCGGATCGCTCGGGCGGGCGACGACGGTCCAGATGGTCGCCGCCGCCTGTTGCAGCCGGAGATCGAGCGAACCCACGTCATCAGCCGAGAGCGCGTTCTGGTTGCCGCGCATGTCGGTGCCAAACTCACCCCAACCGTCAAGCACCGTCCAGCCATCGTTTTGGAGCAGGGTTTCCAGCTCCCAAGGCATGATGCCATTGGGCAGGACCTCATCGGGGAAGGCGAACCGGCGCCAGCGGTCGCGATAGATCGGGGACAGCGCCCCGGGCACGCTGACGTACAGGCGCCCGCCGGGCCGGATCACCCGGCGCAGCTCCTGCAGCGCGGTCCACGGGTTGGGCACGAATTGGAGCGAGACCCGCGCCAGGATCGCGTCGTAGCTCGCCGCCGGGTCGGCCAGGGTGGAGAGATCGCCAACGCGCCATTCGACCTCGAGCTGGCGCTCGGTGCCGTGGGCGCGGGCTCGCTCGATCATGGCGGGGGTGACATCAATCGCCGTCACGATGCAGCCGCGGGCGGCAAACTCGAGCGCGAACTGCCCGGTGCCGCAGCCAGCATCGAGCATTCTCGAACCGGGCTCCAACCGAAGCGCGGCCGAGGTGCGGTCGAGGTCGGCCCGGCGGTCGGGGGCCGTCCGGTTCGCCTCCGCCCTGATGTCCCATTCTTCGGCCCGAGCTGACCACACGTCGCGCATCCCGGCCAAGAACTGGTCGTACGCGGTCGGTTTGCCCACCTCGAACCCCCTCCGGTTTCGGCCCGTCCTGTTCCGCGGCCACACGGATCAGGGGCGGGCATGTGCCCGCCCCTGGAATCCTACGGTGTGACTCGTTCGAGGGTCTACCGCCTAATCATCATCATCGTCGTCATCGTCGATGTCGTTGCCGCGGTTGCCGCCGCTGTTGACATCACCGATGACAATGGTGCCGCCGCTGGCGTCGGCGTCGGCGGTGCCGCCGCTGCCGGCGCTGGCGTCCGTGTTGCCGCGGCCGCCGGTGATGACGATGTTTCCGTCGCCGCCGCTGGCATCCGCCTCGGCCTCACCGCCAGCGGCACTGACCGAGATCTCGGTCTCGTTTGTCACCGTGCCGCCGGTGACCTCCCGGTCCGGTCGACCCCGGCGCGAGGTGTCGTCGGCAAAGCCGAAGTCGAGCTCCAGCAGCAGCGAGTCGTTCCCGGACAGGCAGAGCAGGCGGCCGGCGACGTTGTTGAGGCGGATATCCGACCCCGTGTTGCCGCCGCTACGCACGGTGCCGATCTCGACCACGCCGCCGGAGGCATCGGCGCCAGCGGTGCCGCCGGTGCCGGCGCTGGCATCAACGGTCACATTTTGGCCCGAGGTCTCAACCTGGACGAGGTTGTCATCGCCGCCGCTGGCATCGGCGCTAGCGTCGCCGCCCGAGGCATCGACCGCGATATCGGTCGTGTTGCTGACATCGCCGCCCTCGACCACGGTGTTGACCGCGCCGGGCACCTGGCATGGCGGCGGCACACAGCCGCCCTGTCGCGCCGCGCGGCGCTCCTCGCGGGTCAGCTCGCGGTCGCCTTGGCCGTCACCGGCGTTGCCGCCGACCGTCACCTGGCTGCCCTGGTTGCCACCCGTGTTGACGTTGCCGATGACGACCGCGCCGCCGCTGGCGTCGGCGTCGGCGGTGCCGCCGGTGCCCGCGCTGGCGTTCGTGTTCCCACGGCCGCTGACGATGACGATGTTGCCATCGCCGCCGCTGGCATCCGCCTCGGCTTCACCGCCGGAGGCGTCGACCGCGATCGTCGTCTCGTTCGAGACCGACCCGGCATCAACCTCGACATTGCCCGCTGGCAACGAGTACCGGGCCGGGACTTCGACTAGCGCTTTGCCGCTAGGCAGGTAGCAGACGAGCCGGCCGGTCGAAAATTGGTTGACCTCGATCTCGGATCCCTGGTTGTTGCCACTGTTGACGTTGCCAATCACGACCACGCCGCCGGAGGCGTCCGCGTCCGCCGTGCCGCCGGAGCCGGCATCGGCATCCACGTCGCCCTGTCCGCGGGTGACGACCTCGACGAGGTTGAGATCGCCGCCACCGGCATCGGCGTCGGCGTCACCGCCCGAGGCGTCGACCGCGATCGAGGTGGTGTTCTCGACGTCGCCGCCGGACACGGCGGTATCCCCGAACGCCGGCACCGGGGCGCGATCTTTCCGGGGCCCGGCGGGGAGATCACTGGGGATGAACTCGACAACGACATCGTCCCCTTCGCTCAACTCCTCGTTGATGACGGCGCGGCCGGCACCGGGGTTTTGGTCGGCCTGCCGGGTCGTGGGACAGCCGCAGGCGCCGCTGCTCCCCGTGTCGGCGGCCGCTGGCATGCCGGATGCCAAGAGACCTCCCAGGAGCAGGCTCGTGGTCAGTGATCTGAGCGCGATCCGCGCCGAACCCGGTTGTCGGGTTGGTCCTGTTCGTTGCTGGTACGGGCGAGTCACTTGGGCCTCCTTGCAGTGTTGTTCAAGTACCCTTCCCACAATTAGAACGTGCAGCGTGGGTGAGTCGTTCCGTCGTCTTACGCAGTTCGAGTGCCAGCGGGTCACGTTGCGATCGACGTTGGTATCGTCAGGACGACGCATCATCAAAGATTCGCGCTCGAACTGCCGTCCGTTTCGCGCACTTATGGAAGGACGTCCCCTGTCGATGGCTAAGCACATCGCGCTCTTCGGAGCGATGCTCTTCATCCTTGTCTTGGCCGGGTGCGGCTCGCTGACGCTCGAGCCGCCACCACCCACGGCGACGGGGCCGACCGGCGCTGGGCCCGTGCGTCCCACGGTCGATCCCGCCCCGGCGACGAGGCCGTCCACGGCGGCTCCCGCCGTGACGGCGCGTCCGGACGATCCAGCGACGCCGCCCAGCCTTCAGCTACAGACGAATGATCCGGTTGAAGGCGACGAGCGGGCCAGTAGCACCGGCGCTCGTTCGGCGCCCGATGCCAGCGCCCTGGTGCCGATGTCGGCCGTCGATGTGGTCGATGAAGTCTGGCCGGCCGTGGTCACGGTCATCAACGGGGTGTCAACCGGGCCCTTTGGCGAGGGCGGCGTGCAGCAAGCGGGCCGGGGGACCGGCTTCGTCATCGACGAGCAGGGCCATATCGTGACCAACCAGCATGTCGTGGCGGGCGGCGACCGGCTCGAGGTGATCTTCTCCGATGGCGAGAAGCGCCCGGCCGAGTTGGTGGGTACCGATCGCCTGAGTGATCTGGCGGTGGTGCGGGTCGATGGTGAGCTGCCGGCGGTGGTCGAGTTTGGCGATTCCGAGTCCTTGCAAGTCGGGCAGCCGATCCTGGCGATTGGCTCGCCGCTCGGCGAGTTCACCGGCACCGTCACCGACGGCATCATCAGCGCCTTGAACCGGGACTTTCCGCGGCAGTCGGGTTCGGTGGGGTTGGCCGAATACAACAACCTGATCCAGCACAACGCGGCGATCAACCCTGGCAACTCGGGTGGGCCGCTGTTTGACCTGGCGGGCAACGTGGTCGGCGTCAACACGCTGGGGATCCCGGTGTCGCCGGATGGAGCGCCGGTCCAGGGATTGTTCTTCGCCATCCCGTCCAATAGCGTGGCCCGGATCGCCTCGCAACTGATCGAATACGGCCGGGCCATCTATCCCTACTTCGGGGCCACGCCGGGAGAAATCTCGCCCGAGCTGGCCGCCGAGTTCGACTTGCCGGTCGACTATGGCGCCTTTTTGATCGAGGTCGAGCCGGGGACACCGGCTGACCAGGCGGGGATCGAGAGCGGCGACATCGTGACCGCGCTCGGTGACGAGGCGATCGACGCCGAACGCAGCTTCTCCGAAGTGCTCTTTCAGTTCGAGCCGGGCGATACCGTGCCGGTGACGCTGATCCGCGGCAACGATGAGTTTCAGGTCGAGATCACCCTCGGCGAGCGGGACCCTTAACCCCAAGACGTGGCCGAGTCCCGCTTCCACGGATGCGGGACT
>JACCYK010000463.1 GCA_013696525.1 Chloroflexia bacterium | reverse complement strand
GCGCCACGGCAAATCGGGCGGAGCCCACCCACGTCGCCACCTCGGAACGATGAGCGCTCGCGGGCGTTCGCCACGAGGCACTTCCTGGCCTCGCCAGTTGACAGCCCACGCGCGGGCTGGTACAGATGCGTGGCCGAAACCTTCGCTCCCCGGCCGGCGTTTGTCCGCCGCGGCGAAGCGCGGTGACGGGGCGATGCGGCCCCGTGAAACGTGGATTGAGGAGGTCCTGATGAGAGACGAACGGCTGGCACGACTCGTGGCCGAAGCGACCGCGTTCCGCTATTCACGGCGCCAGATCTTCGCCCGCGGCGCCGCGCTTGGCATCTCCGCCCCCGCGATCGCGGCGCTCCTGGGCGCGAGCCCGGGTCGCGCTCGCGCCCAAGACGCCGACAACCCGCTCGGGGTGGACCCGGCGGCTCCGCTCGAAGTGATTATTTTCAAGGGCGGCTTTGGAGACGAGTACGCGCTCAACGTCAACGAGATGTACTTGTCACTGTACCCGGACGCGGAGATTGAGTATCAGGGCACCCAGCGGCTCGGCCCCCAGTTCCAACCCCGGTTCGTGGCCGGTGATCCGCCGGACGTGATGGACAACTCCGGCGCCGAGAACCTCCCCATCGCAACCCTGGTCGCCGAGAATCAGCTCGCCGATCTCGCCGATCTGATGGCCGCTCCCGCCTACGACACCGAGGGCGCCACCTTTGCCGAGTCGCTCCTCTCCGGCTCACAGGAAACCGGGCTCTACGATGGCGTGCAACGGGTGTTGAAGTATGCCCTGACGGTTTACGGCGTGTGGTACAACCAGACCTGGTTCGACGAGCAGGGTTACACCTACCCGGAGACCTGGGAAGACATGATGGCCCTCTGCGCCGAGATCAAGGAAACTGGCGTCGCCCCGTGGACCCACCAAGGTCAGTATCCACAGTACATGCGTTACCTGATGAACGAAATGACCGCCAAACACGGCGGGATCGAGGCCATTGTGGCGCTCGACAATCTCGAGCCGGACGCCTGGAAGCAGGACGCGGTCCGTGTCTCGCTGGAAGCGCTCCGCTCTCTCTACGATAACGACTACTTCCTCGAAGGCACTGAAGCGTTGTCGCACACGGACTCCCAAGCGCAGTGGCTCCAAGGCCGGGCCGCGTTTATCCCGTGCGGCACCTGGCTTGAGAACGAGATGCGCGATCTAATCCCCGAAGGATTCTCGATGGTGGTCAGGCCAACACCGTCGCTAGCGGATGATGTGCTGCCCTTTAGCGCAATCGGCGCCTGGGCAGGTGAGGAATTCCACGTTTCCGAACAGGGCGCCAACGTCCAGGGCGGCAAGGAATGGCTGCGGCTTCTGTTCTCGAAGGAGGGCGCCCGGTTCTTCTCCGAGAGCACCAGCGCACTCACCGTCGTCCTCGATGCCGCCGAGGGGCTCGACCTCGGCGCCCCGTTCGCCTCAGCGCAGGAAGCTCTGAGCAATGCCGGCGAGAACACCATCGCGGCCCGATACTTTGAATGGTACCCGACGCTTAATACAGAGTCCCGCGACCAGATGGGCGCGTTGCTAAGCGGGCAGCTCTCGGTCGAGGACTACATGAACAACATCCAAGCGGTCGCCGACGCGGTCGCCGCGGATGACTCGATTCAGAAGTACACGCGGGAAATCTAGACCCCGCCTGCAAGCTGTTTGGAGGCGTCATATCGGAGCTGTCGTCAACGTGACGACGGCTCCGACACGACGCTCGTGAACAATTCCCTGAACCGTGCAAGTGCTCGGTGAACGACCATGCGACGCTGGACCGCTGTTGTGGGATGGCGTCCCAATCGGCGCAACATCGAACACTGATGGTGAAGTAAGCCGGCTTTCAGCCGGGTTCGTGAATTCAGCTCGGGGCGCCCTCTGGGCCATTTATTCCCGCGCTTGGTAGCCGATTTACAAATTGACCAGCAGCAACCTGCTCAGCGATAGAATCGGACAACAGACTCGTGAATGTACAATCGCCGCCCACCAGCCGGAGGCGCCATGCATCACCAGAAGTACCGCCTGATCATCCCATTCCTGGCGCCGGCGATCCTGCTCTATGCCGTGTTCGTCCTCTGGCCCTACGCCCAAGCGATTTATGTCTCGTTGACGCAATGGAGCGGGGTCGCGGCGAACCCGACCTTCATTGGGCTCGGCAACTACCAGCGGCTCGTCAATGACCCCCACTTTCGGAACGCGCTGGGCCACAACTTTCAATTGCTGATCCTGCTCCCCATCGTCACCCTGGGCCTGGCGCTCGGCTTCGCCACGCTCTTTACCCAGGGCGGCCAAAGTGTCAAAGGGGCGCAGTTCTACCGGGTCGTCTTCTTCTTTCCCCAGGTGATGTCCGTCGTCATTATCGGCGTCCTCTGGCAGTACATTTTCAACCCGATCGTGGGCTTGCTCAACGGCACCCTGCGCGCGGTCGGTCTCGACGGCCTGACCCGCCCCTGGCTGGGAGACGGCGCCACCTCGCTTTGGGCGGTGGCGGCCGTCGTCATCTGGCAGATCGTCGGCTTCTACATGGTCCTCTTCATTGCCGGCATGCAGTCGATCCCGGTCACGTTCTATGAAGCTGCCACGCTCGACGGCGCCAGCCGCTGGCGGTCGTTCCGGGACATCACGGTGCCGCTCCTGTGGGACAACATCCGGATCGCGGTTATCTACGTCGGGATCACGACGCTCGACCTGTTCACCATTGTCCAGGTCATGACCGAAGGAAAGCCGAACCGCGCCTCTGATGTCGTTGCCCGCTACATGTACGAAGTCGCCTTCACCAACAGCCAGTTTGGCTACGCCTCGACCATCGGCGTCGTCCTGCTGCTGCTGACGCTCGTGCTGTCGGTCTTTACGCTCCGGTTCACCCAGCGCGAACGGCTGGAGTTCTAGGACCGCCAGGAGAGGATGCCCCATGAGCGTCAATCAAGTGTCCGTTCCCGCGCGGGAGGCCGGCGGCGCCCAGGCCCTGCACACCGCGGGCGAATCGACCAAGCCCTCGACCTGGATCTTCACCGGCGTTTCGCAGGTGGTCCTCATCATCTGGGCCTTGCTGGTGATCTTCCCCTTCGCCTGGATGGTGATGACCTCGTTCAAGACGGACATGGAGATCATCTTCAGCCCCTGGACGCTGCCGGCGACGTTGCAGTGGGACAACTTCGTCCGCGCCTGGAACGAAGCCCAAATCGGCCGCTACGCCCGCAATAGCCTGGTCGTCGTCCTCGGCGCCACCGCCTTGACGTTGCTCGTCTCCTCGATGGCGGCCTACGTTCTCTCCCGGTTCGAGTTTCCCGGCAATCGCTTCGTCTTCTACCTCTTCATCGCCGGTCTGATGTTCCCGGTCTTCCTCGCCCTCGTCCCCCTCTTCTTCGTCGTCCGCAACCTGAACCTGCTCGGCACCCTCCACGGCCTAATCCTCGTCTACACCGCCTACTCGTTGCCATTCTCGATCTTCTTCCTGACCGGGTTCTTCCGCACCCTCCCCTCCGAGGTGGCCGAGGCCGCGATCGTCGATGGCGCCTCGCACTACCGCGTCTTCTTCAACATCATGCTGCCGCTGGCCCGGCCCGGACTGATCGCGATTGGGATCTTCAACATCCTCGGCCAGTGGAACCAGTTCATCCTGCCGCTGGTCCTCAACCCCAGTCCCGATAACTACGTCCTGTCTCAAGGGCTCGCCTTCCTCGCCATCCAACAGGGCTACCAGAGCGACTACAGCGCCCTCTTCGCGGCCCTGACCATCACGATGGTGCCGACCCTCATCATCTACGTCCTGTTCCAACAGCGACTTGAATCGGGTCTCACTACCGGTGCGCTGAAGGGTTGATCTCCCGAGCCCGCGCATCACACCGGCCGATCGCCGGACGAAGAGGGAGTAGCAAGCACCAAAATGGCTGATCGCACACCCACGGGCGACACCAGGTCGCCCCGTCTGACCGGCAAGACCGCCCTCGTCACCGGCAGCACCCGCGGCATCGGCCGCACCGTCGCCGAGTGCCTCGGCTGCGAGGGCGCCACGATCATCATCTCCGGTCGTGAGCAGGCCGATGTGGACCGTGACATCGCCGAGTTGGCGACAATAGACATCCCCGCTTCCGGTCTCACCGCCGACCTCTCCCGCCCGGAGGCGGCGCATCGGCTCGGCGAGCGGGCAATTGCAATGGCCGGGCGGCTCGATATCCTGGTCAACAACGCCGGCATGAGCCGGCGCGGCCCATTCTGGGACGTTTCCGACGCCGATTGGGAGTACCAGGTCAACACCAACTATCGCGCCCCGTTCATCCTTGCTCAGCACGCCGCCCGGCACATGCTCCAGCACGGTCTTCTGGGCCGAATCATCAACACCAGCACCGTGGGGGCGCACCGGTGCCATGCGGACGCCGCCGTCTACGACAGCGCCAAGGCGGCGGTCGAAGGCATGACCCGCAACATGGCCCACGAGCTGGCGCGGAACGGGATCACCGTCAACTGCGTCATCCCCGGCCCGATCGGCGATCGCCCGGGATCAGAGCATGAGCGCCCCTTCTGGGGCCACGTCAGTCAAAACGTGCCGGTCGGCCGCGTCGGCACCGCCGCCGACGTCGCCGCCGCCGTCCTCTTCTTCGCCCTCCCCGAGTCCTCGTTCACCACCGGCCAATCGCTGCTCGTCGACGGCGGCTACGCGGCGCCATTGCCCGAAGAGTAGGCACAGCGGCGGTCAGCGGGACGCTGGGCTGATGGAACGCGGGTATTTCGTCGGCTGGTTCGCGGACGGCATCGTGGAGCAGCTCGGATGACGGCTGCTGGTGGGCCGCCAGCCACCGGTCCAGTCGCGCGGCCGCGCCGACGTCCTCACCCTCCTCCGCGCCGCGCTTGACGTTGTGCACTACTTGGCAGCCCCGGGCCGCGCCGCGACCATTGCTTCCATCTCGGTGACCACCCGCTCGAACTCGGCCAAGCCGGTCTCGATGGGTTCCGGCGTGGTCAGATCGACGCCGGCTTTTTGCAAGAGCGTCAACGGGTAGTCGCTGCCGCCGGCCGCGAGCAGGTCGAGATAGCGCCGTTGGGCGGGAGCGCCGTCGTCCACCACGGCGCGGGCCAGGGTCAGCGCGGCCGACATCCCGGTCGCGTACTGGTAGACGTAGAAAGCCCGGTAAAAATGGGGGATGCGACCCCAGCTGAGGCGGAGCTTGTCATCGACGGCGACGCCGGGGACGTATTGGTCGTTCAACTCGCCATACTTGGCGTTGAGGGCATCGAGCGTCAGCGGCTGGCCGGATTCGACCTGCTCGTGCGTCCATTGCTCGAAGGCCGCGAACTGGGTCTGACGGACGACGGTGCCGTAGAAGTCATCGGCGAAGTGGTTGTAGAGCGCGAACCGGGCCTCGGTCTCGTCGGCGCCGGTTTCATCCAGCAGATGCCAGGTGAGGAGAGCCTCGTTGACCGTGGAGGCGACCTCGGCCAGGAAGATCGGGTAGCCGGCGTCGTGGTAGGGCCGCGCCGCGTCGGCGTAAAAGCTGTGCATGGCGTGACCCGCTTCGTGGGCCAGGGTGAAGACGTCGCGGATGGTGCCGTTCCAGTTCATCAGCATCACCGGCGGCGAGCCATAGGCGCCCCAGGAGTAGGCGCCGGAGCGCTTGCCTTTGGTTTCATAGACATCGACCCAGCGCTGGTTGAAGCCGGCGCGGAGATCGGAGACGTACCGGTCGCCAAGGGGTGTCAGGCCGCTCAGGACGATGTCCACGGCGTCGCGGTAGCTGTAGGCGCGATCGGGCTCGGTCGACAGCGGCACCTGGAGGTCGTGGGCCTCAAGCTGGTCGACGCCCAGTACCTTCCGGCGCAAATCGAGATAGCGGCGCAAGACCGGCCGAGCCTTGGCAACGGCGGCGATCAGGTTGTCGTACACCGCGGTCGGGATGTTGCCGCCGAAGAGCGCCGCTTCACGGGCCGAGGGATGACGCCGGGCCTTGGCGTGGAAGACGTCTTTGCGCACCGACGCTCCGTGCAGGGCGGCGAGCGTGTGCTTGTGATCGAGGTAGGCGTTCATGAAGGTGTCGCTGGCCTCACGTCGAACCGCGCGATCGCGCGAGCGAAGGAGGACCGCGTAGCGGGCCTTGGTCAGGGTGATCTCGTTACCCGCGTCATCGCGGACCTGGCCATACTCGAGGTCGGCATTGTCGAGGGCGCCGAAGGCATCGGCGGTCGCCCGCGAAATGTCGGCCCCTTGGGCCAGCAGCTCCTCAACCTCGATCGACCGGACATGGGGCCGGTTGCGTTGGAGGTCCGCCAACAAGTGGTGATAGCGGGCGAGATCGGGATCGTTCACCAAGGTATCGAGCTGGTCCTCGGGGAGGGCCAGGAGCTCCGGCTCGAAGAAGGCCAGCGCCTCGCCAGCCTCGATCGAGAGGGCCGCCACCCGTTCGTACCGCGCCTGCGCCGCGTTGTCAGTCTGGTCCTCGTCACGGCGCAGCATGGCGTAGACGGCAAGCCGCTCCATCGCCAGCCGCACTTGCATGACGGCATCGAGCGCCTGGCCCAACCGCCCGGCCGACTCGCCGAGCTGATTGCGGTGCGCGGTTGCCGCCGCGAGCATACTGGCGACTCCGGCCGCCTCAGCGGTCCAAGCGTCATCCGAGGTAAAGATCGTAGACAGGTCCCACGTATCTTCGAGGGCGATCTGGTCCCTGGTCAGAACGTCGGGCTGCTCGATGGTCGCGGTCATTGGGGCTCCTATACTACTCGTCAATTACC
>JACCYK010000394.1 GCA_013696525.1 Chloroflexia bacterium | reverse complement strand
CACCCGTCCGCCACGTAAGTCCCCCGAAGGAAACCCCGTCCGACTTGCATGCATTAGGCACGCCGCCAGCGTTGATCCTGAGCCAGGATCAAACTCTCCACCAAAACGCACCAGGCCGCGAGCCCTTGTGGCTCGACAGCGGTGCTCATTGTTCAACCATCTGTCTGGCTGTGTTGTCCCACGCGATTGACGGGATTGCACCTCACCAAGCACCGTATGCGTATTTGCTCCGTCTTCGACGCGCTATCTCAATCATTCAGCCTCGCGTCGACGCCCGATCCCAAGCGCGAACGGCGAAGCCGCCCGCTTTGACATCATCATCTCCGCAACGCCGAAACGCGCGTCAGCTTGTCAACGTGCTCCCCGCCGGGCGAACCAGAAGCGACCCTCGTTGTCGCGAGGGCGGGCGACGAACGCCCACTGACCAGTCGTTCCGCGAATGGGACGACCGTCCAACCGCTTCCCGAACACCTCGGGGGAATGCCCTCGTTCAAGAGCCTGACTAGTATACCGCATCAACCATAATCGGTCAAGTGCGATCGCGCTTCCAATCCATACCAGTTACCTGGCGACCGGCGCGCATCCAAGCCTGGCCGCGGGACCGCTGTTCCGCTAGGGCTTGCGCATAGTACTTGCCTCGTGGCCTTGGTGTCAAGGGAAATTGTGAACCGCTGTTGAATGCGGCAAGCATCCCGCCGATGCCGTTGCTTGGGCTCGGCGCAAACCAACCGCGGTTGGGATTCACCGCGACGAATCGGGGCCGAAATGGGTGGCCAGCTCACCGATGGCCCGGAGCCGGAGGTCGATCGCCGGGTCGCCGTCCGCGGCGTCCCGCGCGGCGTAGTGACCGTGGGCGATCTGGACGGTGGTTGCCGCGTCGCCCAGGACCGCCCGCGCCCGCCGCAGCACGGCGGGCTTGTCGTCGACAATGACGTGGCGATCGGCAGGATAGAACGCCGTGGCCTCGAGGAAGTGCTCCGTTTTCCGCGGGAAGACCATCACCGCCCCCGCGACCGCATCGGCCAGCCCGGCCCGCCAGATCTTGCGGGCCTGAAACGCGGGATCGCCGTCCGAAAAAATCGCGACCTCGGCCCAGATCCTGAGCCCCGCGATGACCGCCAGGGTCTCGGCAAAGAGGTAGCGAGGATACGGGAATAGGGTGAAGACGCTGGCGAGCGCCGACCGCGCGGCGAGGCGCCGCGCCGCCTCGCCGGCCGGCCATGCGTGCTCGAATCGTTGCAAGGTGAGAGGGATGTTGACGACGCCGGTCTCGGCCCGCACCGCCTCATAGGTTGCCCAGAAGCGTGCCGCCTCTACCAGACCCAGCAGATCATCTAGCCGCCGTTGCAGCTCGGCCTTGGCCGCGTCGTTGTCGATCAACGTATTGTCAACATCGAGGAAGAAGGTCGTTCGCGCCCCGGCCATCGTGCCCATCCGCTACACGGGAATGATGAGGTTTTTCAACACGCCGCCGCTCAGCGACGCTTGCATGGCGGCATCGAACTCGGTCAAGGGGAAGGCGTCGGCCAGCAACGGTTTCACCTGGAGCCGGCCATCGGCGATCGCCTGGATCGTCTTCGGGTAGCAGAAGGGGCCGAGGTGGCTGCCGTGGATCGTCAGCTCCTTGGAGTCGCCGATAATGGTCCAGTTGATCGTTGCCGGCTCGTTGAAGACGCTGAACTCGACGAAGGTGCCGAGCTTGCGGACCATCTCGAGCCCTTGCTGGATCGCCGCCGGGTTGCCGCTCGCTTCAATGTAGACGTCGCACCCGTAACCTTCGGTCAGGTCGCGTACCGCTTGCACCGCGTCGTCCCGCGAGACGTCGATCGTGAGATCGGCGCCCAATTGGCGGGCCAGGTCGAGCCGGTACGGCTTGGTGTCGATCGCGATCAGTTGCCCCGGCCGGCTCAGCTTGGCAATCTGGAGCATGCAGAGGCCGATATTGCCTACCCCGCAGATGACGACCGTATCGCCTGGCTCAATCTCACCGCGATCGACCGCGTGCCAGGCGCAGGCCGCCGGCTCGATGTAGGCGGCCTCGCCGGCGGAGAGGCTGGCCGGTACTTTATGGACGAGCGCGTTGGCGGGATAGAGGTTGTACTTGGCCATCCCCCCGTTCGCCGCGTGCTTGAAGCCAAAGATGTGATGACGTTGGCACATCCAATACTGGTTGTGGCGACAATAGCGGCAGTCCTGACATGGGATGATCTGTTCCGCCACCACCCGGTCCCCGAGCTGCACCCCGTGTCGCTCGCCGGCGCCGTCATCGAGGGCGACGACCAAGCCGCCGTACTCATGGCCGGCAATCGCCCCGGCATCGACGTAGCCGCGGCCGCCCGCGGTACCCCAGAACAGCTCGCCGCCGAGCCAGCACTTCATGTCCGAGGCGCAGATGCCGCAAGCGCCGACTTCGATCAAGACCTCGCCCGGCCCCGGCGTTGGCACCGGCACCTCCTCGATCCGGTAATCCCGCGGGCCATGGCTCCGCACCGCCAGCATCGTGGACCGCTCGACAACCATCGCCCGCCTCCTCCCGCGCCTTCACCAGCCGCCACGCTGATTGGTCGGCGATTCCCGTGAGGGAGAAGCTACCACGGAATCGGAACGTCTGGACGGTTGCCGGGGATGAGGCATCCTAGTACCCTGCATCACATCACTTCCCGCCGCACAGACGGCACAACTCAGACACGACGGGAACGAAGGACAGGGACTCATGGCCACAACCACGCTGCTGACCGCCGAAGACCTCGAACAGATGCGCGAAGACGGATATCGTTATGAGCTGATCCGAGGAGTGCTGAAGCAGATGGCACCGGCTAGTAGGAATCATCTTATTGTATCCGGCAGACTGATCAGCTCTCTAAACCAATATCTCGAACCGAACGACCTTGGTGTCGCGGGCGGTGAGGGTGGATTCTACTTTGCTGAGGATCCCGACACTATATTCGGACCGGACGTCGCGGTTATCCCCGTTGACGCTTTGCCGACCATTCCGGCTACAGGCTACATGCGATTCGTGCCACCCCTGGTTGCCGAAGTCGTCTCGACCTCAAACCGGCCAGCTGAAATCGAGGAAAAGGTGCGTATCTACCTCGCCGCCGGGGTGAAGCTTGTGTGGGTGGTCGATCCCACCCGCCGCACGATCCAGGTGCGGACCCCGGACGGCGCTGACGACCTGCTCACCGTAGCGGATGTGCTGACCAATGGAGGCGTGTTTCCTGAGTTCCGGGTCGAGGTGGCCCGTCTCTTTCGGTGGTTGATGTGAGCGGGGCGGCGATCGTTCCGTACCCGAGATGCAGCGGCAGATGCCACCGACCGGCACCCCAAGCAGTATTGGATCAACCCTCCCGGCTCGTTCCAAGTTGCTCCCCGGTACTGGTGTCTCGACGCCGGCCGCGCAACCCCAGCGCGGCTACCAGGGCAACGATCACGGCCAACACGATCACCACGAAGGCATCGGCGAACGGCGCTCCCCCAAGCGTGTGCAGGGGATTGAAACTGTCGGCATTCCCCTCGCCGCGGGCCGCGAGCACGGCGCCGATGACGGCCGCCCCGGTGCCGCCACCGAGGAAGAACGCCCCTTGGTAGATGCCCAAACCGACCGCGACATCGGCTTCGGACAGCGCATTGGCGGCGGCGTTGGTGGTCGCCGGGGTGACGAGGGCGCCACCGATGCCAACGCCCAGTACGCCCAGGGCAATCACCAGTGGCGATGCCCCGGCAAAGGTGGAGAGGAAGAGGACCGAGCCGCCGAAGATTGTCAGGCCCACCAGGATCGGGATGCGGACGCCGACACGGTCGGAGAGCCGGCCGCTCCACGGGGAAAAGGCGGCCAGTCCTACCGCGCCGGGCGTCAAGACCAGCCCGGCGGCGGCCGGACCGAGGGCGTTCACCTCGGAGACAAGCTGGGGCACCGTCAGGAGGGTCGCCAGGTAGGCGAACATCGAACAGAAGCCGACGATCAGCGCCGCCACGTAGGCCCGGTTCCGAAACAGGGCCGGAGCGACGAACGGATCCGGCGTGCCGGTAATGCGCCAGACAAAGCCAGCGGCGGCGAGGGCCGATCCCAGAAAGCTGCCCCACGCGGAGACCGCGCCGAAGCCCGCCGCCTGACCTTGGGTGATGCCGAAGAGAAAGAGCCCCGCGGTCAACCCGAGCAGGACGCCGCCGGTGAGATCGAACCGCCGCTCGCCCCCGGAGCCGCCATCCGGGAGCACGCGCAGAACTCCTGGGATCAAGAGCAGCGCCACCACCAGGGTGCCATAGAAGAGGTAGTGCCAGCCGGCCGCCTCCTCCACGACGCCGCCCACGATCGGCCCCAGCCCCGTTCCGACGCCGACGCCGGAGGCGATGAGCCCTAACGCGCCGCCGCGCTGGCCGGGCGGGAGCACCTTGGCGATGGAGACGGTGGACAGGGCGGGTACCACCGCGCCGCCGATCCCCTGCACCACCCGGCCCGCCACCAGCACCGGCAAGCTCGGCGCCAGGGCGCAGATGAGCCCACCCACGGCAAACCCCAGCAGTCCCAGCGCGAACAGGCGCCGCACCCCGAAGACGTCGGAGAGGCGCCCATAGAGCGGGATGCCGATGGCGTAAGCGAGGGCGAAGCCGGTTATGACCCAGCCCACGGCGGCCGGCGAGGCGCCGAAGTCGACCCGGATCACCGGCAACACGACGTTGAGCATCGAAGCGGTCAGCACCGAGTTGAGGATGGCCGCGATGAGCACCGTCAATAGGAGCCGGGTGGATGCCACGCCCGAAACGCTCGTGGCCCGCGCCATAGCACTCATCGGGTCATCGCGATCGGCGCCACGGAAGCGTATCCCGCGCCCGCTCCGTCGCGCCGGCACTCAGCAGGCCGGCGAGCATCCAGACGGCCGGAGGGTCGGAGCTTCATTGATATCTCCTTTGGGCGGGGTTGGGGCGTCGATTGGCGACATCGGCTACGCCGGCCGCCTCCACGAGATAGCCGCGCTATGAATAGAACGAGCTTCTCCTTGGTTTATCAGATGGCTCATGCACCAGGCCGGGTCGGACGCTGGTGACTGAGCCGATCAGTTTTGGGCTCCATGCTGACGATCGCTGCTGATTCGCTCTGGTGACCAAGCGCTTGCCGGGTGAAGCCACGATGCCGAAAGGACGGCCGACGATGATGGCCACCACCACCACGCTGATGACCGCGCGGGATCTCGAACTGATGCCGGATGACGGCTACCGCTATGAGCTGATGCGGGGGGTGCTGAAGAAAATGCCGCCGACCGCCGCGCCGCATCTCATTGTCTCGGGAAGATTGATCGGGTACCTCAATCAATATCTCGAAGAGCACGATCTGGGTGACGCGGGCGGTGAAGGTAGGCTCATCTTTGAGAATGATCCCGGTGTCGTGTTAAGTCCAGACGTGGCCGTCCTCTTCGTGGAACAACTTCCGGAGTTGAGTACGAGCGGTCTGATGCGGGTCGTGCCTCCCCTCGTCGCCGAGGTCATCTCCCCCGCGAACCGGCCCACGGCGATCGAGGAGAAGGTGCGGGTCTATCTCCGGGCGGGGGTCAAGCTGGTCTGGGTTGTGGATACGGACCAGCGGATGATCCGGGTTCGTACCGCTGACGGGGGTGATCGGTTGCTGACCGAGCGAGACGAGCTGCCTGGTGAAGACGTCTTTCCCGAGTTTCGCGTCGAGCTCCGGCGTGTCTTCAGGCGAATGCTGCAGTTTGGCCGGAAGGTTTGATCGAATCCGCGATCTCGCAAGGGCTCCGGTGCGCCTGCCGCCGGCCCGCTACCCCTTCGTGGCGCCGGCGGTGAGGCCGGAGACGTAGTGGTCGACGAAGAAGGAGTAGGCGATCGCGACCGGCACCGAGCCGAGGATGCCGGCCGCCATCAGCGAGCCCCAGAAGTAAACATCGGCCCGGATCAGGTCGGAGACGACGCCGACCGGCACCGTCTTCATCGTGCCGGAGCCCATCAGCACCAAGGCGTAGAGAAATTCATTCCAGCCCAGGGTGAAGCAGAAGATCCCGGCCGAGAGCACGCCCGGCAGCGCCAGCGGCAGCACGATCCGGATCATCGCCTGGAAGCGGGTCGCCCCGTCGACCAGGGCGGCGTCTTCCAGCTCCCGCGAGATCGTGCGGAAGTACCCCATCAACAGCCAACTGGCGAACGGGATCAAAAAGGTCGGGTAGGTGAAGATCAGCGCCCAATACTGATTGTAGACCCCGAAGTTCGAGACGACCTGGGCCAGGGGAATGAACAGCAGCGTGGGCGGCACGAGGTAGGCGAGGAAGACCGCCACCCCGATGATGTTGCCGCCCCGGAACCGGAACCGGCCCAGCGCGTAGCCGATCAGGACGCTGCAAAAGAGTGACACCAGCAGCGACCCCACGGTGACGACCATCGTGTTCCGGGTCCAGTGCAGGAAATCGGTGTCCTGCAACAAATAGCGGTAGTTGTTCAGCGTCATCCCGATCGGGAGGAAGGGATTAATGTCGGTATTAAGGAGCGCGTTGTCCGGTTTGAGCGAGACGATCAGCATCCAGGCGAAGGGAAAGAGCAAGAAGACGGCAAAGAAGAGCAGCGGCAGGTAGACCCGCCAGAGTCGTTGCAGGAACGTGTTGCTGCCGACCATGGATAACCCCGCCCCTTCTTATGAATCCTCGGACCGGATGAAGCGGAGCAGCAGCGCGGCGAACAGGGCCAGGAAGGGGAACTGGTAGAGGGCGATAGCCGCCGCCTGACCGAGATCAAAGCTCATCGAACTGTAGGCCAGGGTGCCGAAGACATGGACCATGCTGCCCGGCCCGCCCTTCAGCAGCACGTAGGGCAGGGCGAAGTCGGAGAAGGTCCAGATGATCGAGAACAGGGTCGCGATCAGGACGATATTGCGGATCACCGGCAGAATGACCGAGAAAAAGCGCTGCCAGGTGCTGGCGCCATCCAGCGCCGCCGCCTCGTGCAGCTCGCTGGGCACCGCCTGCAGCCCGGCCAGGATGGTGATCGCGAAGAAGGGGACGCCGCGCCAGATGTTGGCGAACGAGAGCGAGGCCAGCGCGTTCTCCCGGCTGCCCAGGAAATTGATGTTCGACTCGATCCAGCCCCAGTCGCGCAGCACCCACGAGATCGGGCTGAGCGCGCTGTCGAACAGCATCAGCCAGGCCAGGCTGCTGATCGCGGTGGGCACGATCCACGGCAGGAGCAGCCCGGCCCGGATCACCCGGCTAAAGCGAAATTTTTGGTTGAGGACCAGCGCCAGGGCCAGCCCCAGGACCAGTTTGAACGGCACCGTGACGAAGCTGTAGATCATCGTGTTGGCGACCGTCGTCTGGAAAATGCGGTCGCTCAGCAGCGTCTGATAGTTCAAGAGGCCGATGACATCGAACGAGGCGAAGCCGACGACCTTGTCGGTCATCGAGTAGTAGATGCCGAGGAAGAAGGGATAGGCCATGAACCCGAGCAGGATGAGCGCCCCCGGCACCATGAACAGATAGGCGAGCACCGCCTCCCGCTCGACCAAGCGCTCCCAGGTCGACATTCGCCGCCGCTGTTGGGGAACCGTCTCACGCGCTGCTTGGGCCGGAATTACGCTCACGCTTCCATCCCCCGTGATGTAGGCCAGTCTCCACCCGGCACGGATACCGGGTGGAGACTGGCGAGCCGGGCCGCCCCTGCTTTACCGCATTGTCCGGTAAAGCCCGCCCGCCTCGCGCCTCGTGGACTCGCTTAGCCGCCGTAGACGCGGGTCAGCACCTCGGCGGCGTTCTGGATCGCCGTCTCGGCGTCGCCGCTCTGGATCGCTTGGGCATAGGCGTCGATCACCGTGTAGCGGGCGAAGGCCTCGGCCGCGTTCTGGTTGGACGGGCCGGAGAAGCCCTTGTGGCGGCCGACCTCGGCCACCCGCGGATAGGGCTCCAGCGACGGATTGTCGACGTAAACCCCGAGGTCGGCGTAGCCGGGCGCCATCGGGATGAAGTAGCCGCCGTTGGCCTCGATCCAGGCGATGAACTGGTCCTCTTGGAACCACCAGTCCAGGAACTCCATCGCCGCCTCTTGGTTCTCCGAATAGGTCATCGCCGCGTAGGAGCGGCTGCCCACCATGTTGAACTGGCCGGCCGGCCCGCCTGGGATCGAGGCGTGCCAGATGTCATCCGGCGGCACCACGATCTCGTAGTCGCCGGCCGGGGCGCCTTCCGCCGCCGCGACCGCCGCCAGGTAGACGCTGCTGCCGTTGAAGGTAGCCGAGAGCTGATCGGAGAGGAAGGCGCGATTGTTGGTCGCGTCGTCCCAGGAGAGGCCCGACTCGTCGTAGGCGTCGGTCCAAGCCTGCATGAAGAGCCGCATGCCCTCGACGAATTCCGGCTGGTTGAACATGACGGTGGTGCCGTCTTCGGCGACTTCCATCGCGCCGTAGGACCACATGAAGGGATAGGCGAAGCTGGGCGGGTCGCCGGTGCTGTGGCCGAGCGCCTGGCCGAGCGGTTTGCCCATCTCCTTGAGCGTCTTCCCGATCGCGAAGAACTCTTCCCAGGTGGTGGGGAAGTTGTTTTGGGGATCTTCGAGGCCCGCCTCTTCAAAGTAGCTAATCCGGAAGGCAACCGCCGTGCTGGAGGTGCCGAGCGGGACGCTGAACCACTCGCCATCGACGCTGGCGGTGTTGACCACCCAGTCGTAGTAGCCGCCGTAGCGCTCGTCCACCGCGGCCGCCAGGTCGCCGGCCGGCACCATCTGCTCGCGATACAGATAGGGCCAGGTGTCCCACATCTCGATGATGTCGGCGCCGGAGCCGCCCTCGACCCCGGCCGCGATCCGGGGCTGCAGGTCCGGCCAGTTGACCAAGTCCACCGTCACGTTGACGCCGGCCTGCTCGCCCCACTCGGCGACCTGGGCCCGGAACACCTCTTCCCCGGCCGGCACGAAATAGGTCGAGCCGAGGAACGTCATCGACCGCTCCTGGAGGAACGCCGGCGCCCGGTTGGGGG
>JACCYK010000315.1 GCA_013696525.1 Chloroflexia bacterium | reverse complement strand
ACCCAGCTGATGGGCTTCTTCACGGAGCACTACGGCAAGACCTATGCGCCGAATACCCGCGAGACGGTCCGCCGCCAAACGGTCCACCAGTTCCGTGACGCCGGCCTGATCCTCGAGAATCCCGACGAGCCGGCCCGACCGGTCAACAGCGGCAAGACGGTCTACCAAATTGAGCAGAGCGCGCTCGAGCTGTTGCGCTCCTTCGGTACGGAGGAGTGGGACACGGGTCTCCGCGCCTATCTCGCCTCGGTCGAGACGTTGCAGGAGCGCGAGATGGTGCGCATCCCGATCCGGATCGACGCCGACCATACAATCACCCTCTCGCCGGGCGGCCAGAACATTCTCATCGAGCAGATCGTCGATGAGTTCGCGTCACGATTCACGCCGAGCGGCCGGCTGCTTTATATCGGTGACGCCGACGAGAAGTTTGCCCACTTCGATCAAGCGGCGTTGACGGCGCTTGGCGTGACGATCGGAGCGCACGGCAAGATGCCGGACGTGATCATTCACCATACTGAGAAAGACTGGTTGGTGCTGGTCGAGGCGGGGACCTCGCATGGTCCCATCAACCCGAAGCGGTACCAAGAGTTGAAGCAGCTGTTTGGTTCTTCCCGCGCCGGCCTCGTGTTCGTGACCGCATTTCTCACCCGTCGGGCCATGGTCGAGTATCTCCCCGAGATCTCCTGGGAGACCGATGTGTGGGTGGCTGAGTCTTCTGATCACCTGATCCACTTCAACGGCGAGCGGTTCCTGGGACCCTATTGAGATAATATTCCCTGCTTGTAATCCGCTCGTTCAGTTTGCTTGGCCAGACCACAAGCGGTGGCGGGTCTATGGCCAGATCTGCCTTGACCGCCACCGATGCCGCTTACAAAAGCGGCCACTACCTGGATCGAGGGACCGTCACATCGACCAAGGACCGGTGCGGCAAGACGCCTAGTGGCGCAGGCTCTTAGGGGCCGAGGGTCGGCGCTGTAGCGCTATCCATGAGATCACCCAGTTCCTGAAAACCAATGTGAAATCAGAGGGCGTCTGGAAGATTGGAAGATCAACATGGGCGGTCTGGGGCAATGATGGCCGAGTCACGCGTTCTCCGCTGATTGCTGGAGATCCAAGACATATTCTAGAGCTCGCAGGGATGCGGATTTTGGCCAGGTATCATCTCCAATAATTCTCGCTCGATCAACTGAGTCACCACAGGGGCCAATTATCCAGCAGTACCCGTCGTATTCAGCCCCCTCGGCTTTCACTTCCCAACCCAATTCCTCCAACGCCTCGCAGACAGCGGCTTCCAAGTAAGGACCGTCTAAGTCAATCCCGTTAGCGGTAAGAACAGCATAGAGTTCCTCGACGCTTCGATTTACCACTGCAGTTCTCTCCCTTTAGGAAAGGATAACCGGCCGGCGCGGATTCTCTACAATCAGAGTGATGGCACCTTTTCGCTACCACTATACCGGCAAGACCACCGAATTCGCCCTCAACCGCGGCAACTTCGGCTATTTCCTCCTCAACCATTTGGAGCAGGCCGCATCTGTCCAGAAAGGCGGAAACGCCGGCGTCTACGACCATACCTTCGCCTGCCGGGATTGCGACCAAGCGGTTCCTACATCCCCTGTCCTCCCACGACGTCCAGCATAAGTATGCCAAGGGGTGGGAGATCAACGGCAAGTTCGATCACTACCTGATCAGAACAGGTAGTGAAAACCTCTTGCTAAGGAAGCCATTCCCGAATTTGCGACATGAATGTGTCGTAATTCGCTACGCCCTGAATGATCGTGAGGATCAGCACGGCGATCCCACTGGCCCGGGGGTGGATCGCGAACCGGACCACGAGCAAGAGCACAGGGCCGACGCCCCAGTACGGCTCTTCCTCAATGAGCAGACCAAACGCGGCTAGCACAACGAGGTAGGAGAGCGCCTCGTGAATCAACGCCCCAAGGAATCCCTTGCTGCCTGAGTCGATCAGAAAGAAGAAGTTCACGATATGATACAGAAATAGCCCGAGAACGGAGAGCTCGTAGATGTACCAAGCGTGCTCCGCCATCAGGTCCGCGAGTTCCTGCGCTTCAATCATCACGGGTGACCTCCTTGGTTTCGCTCAACGGTCTACACCTTGAACAAGGAACAAGAGGACGGTCTCCGGGCGCGCCACCGACCGCTACATCCGGCGTCGATCCGCGGCCGGACGGCCCACCGAAGTTCATCCAGAACAACCTGACGCTGCTCCCTCAGGGTGGCGAGGTGTTCAGCGGCACCGGATACCACAATTCCGGGTTCATGGGGCCCGAATTTGTCGGCATCGAGGACTACGAATTGACCTTCGATACGCCCGGCGAGTTCGACTACCTCTGCATCCTGCACGGGAGACCGGATGGAACGGGCATGGCCGCCAAGGTGATCGTCACCGAAGACTCATGAGGACCGGTCCGGCGCCTACGCACCTGGGTTCGAGGAACTGAACAGCAACGATGAGCGGAGTGATGGGCGCTGGCCTGTCGCTCCGCTCTTCGTTCCAGGCGTCCAACCTGCCCGGTACTCATCCGGTGCGATACAGAAACCGGATGAATGCCGGGCGCGTCCCGATGGGACGGCGAGCGTTTCAGGCTGGCAGTAGGTCACTCCCAGGGCCAAACCCTCATTCTTGAAGAGATGCCCGATACTCCCTGGTATGGAATCATGAAGCGGCTGGCTGGGTTCTCAACCGGGCACGTGGGCGCCGGTGATGATGGACAATGGAGAGTGGGATGCGTTTGGAGTTGCGGGAGATCTCGTCGCCCGGTCTGCGGCGATTCTGGAGGAAGAAGATGGGCGATGCCTCACCGAATGGCAGATCGGCATTTTCTGCCTGGGTGTGCCGCCGTACCAATCTTCGAATGGGCAAACGGGAGCTGGCAGCGGCGGCAAAGGATGTGATGGGCACGCACGGGCGAGCATCGCGCGCCGTGCCGGACGAACACCAACGATCGGAGTATTTTGCCTCGTGGTGACCGAAGAGAAGGTGGCGATGGCATCGCCCGTGCCGCGATGGCGCAATCCCGATGCGATCGCGATCATTGTGCTGCTGTGCCTGACCATCATCGTGATGTGGCGCGTCTGGGTCTTCGACAACTGGCTGGCGCGTCACGACCTCCTGACATTCTTTCTGCCGTGGCTGGGCGCGCTCGGCGATCGCCTCGGTGCCCTCGATATCCCGGCGCTGAACCCGTACATCTTCAGTGGGGCGCCGTTTGCGGGCGATCCGGAATCGGGCTGGATGTACGTGCCGGCGATGCTCGTCTTTCCCTTCTTCGAGGTGACCGTCGCCTACAAACTCATGATCCTGCTCTTGCTTGTCTTGGCCGGCACGACCACCTATGCGCTCGCCCGGCTGATCGGATACAGCGTGCGCGCGGCACTCTTGTCGGCGGTCGCGTTCGAGTTCGGTCCGTTCCTGTTCGGCCAGACGGATTGCTGCACGGTCGGCACCAAGATGACGGCGTTCATCCCGTTGGCATTCCTGGGCGTCGAGCTAGCGCTCAGGGCGAAGAGGTGGCCCACCCGGCTGGCGGCGTGGACCCTTGGTGGGTTCGCCATCAGCCAGTTTTTCGCGGCGTGGCTCGGTCAGGGCGTGATCAATGCGCTCATTCTTGTCGCCGCGTGGGTTGTCTTCAGGACGCTGATCACCCCGCCCGACCCGGCCTGGACCATGAAGGAGCGGTTTGCCCAGCTGCTTACAACCGGACCGGCGGTGCTGATCGTTGGGTTGCTCCTGGGGGCCGCGGGAATCCTGCCTCGCCTGGCGGCGAACGCGGAGTCGAACAATGCGGGCGGTACGTATGAGAACACCCCGGGGTCGAGCGACTATCCACTTCATACCATTGCGTCCGCACTCAGGACCATCATGGCGTCGGATGCAGTGGCCTTCAGGGGGACGTCTGTCTGGGGGATCGTCCTCGTCCTGATGGTGCTGGCCATGTTCCTGAGCCGGCGACGCTCGGTCATCCCCTTTTTCGCGGTCGTAGCCGTGGTGATCCCGGCCTTGGCGATGGGTGTGCCAATCATCGCGGACTTCTTCTATCTCCTGCCGCTTTACGAGAATATCCATACCCATAGTCCCGGCCGCGTCTTTTGGATCTACCCGTTCATCCCCGCGATGCTGGCGGGCGCGGCCGTGAACGAGCTCCCGCGCCTGCCATCGATGCGCGGCAAGTGGCTGATCGCGATTGCCCCGTTGGCGGTTGTCGCGTTCGCCGCCTGGTATGTGAACCGGGCGGGAGACCTCGAAGGCGGACTGTGGCTATGGACCACCGCAATTCTCGCGACCATAGCGGTGCTCGTCATCATGGCAATGCCCCCAGGGCTCGATCGCGTCTTGCGGCAGCGCATTGTTCAGGGCGCGACCGTGGCACTTGTCGCATTAACGTTCCTGCTGCCCAACGGCCTCGACCTCGTACGGGTGCTCAGGCAGGATGACCCGCCGCCGGGTGAACTCGTGATTTGGGGGAACGATCGCTGGATGCAAGCCCTCATTCACGAGTCGCTCCGGCGCAACGATCCTGGCGGCGCCGGGGAGTTCCTTCAGCGGCAACGGGAGACTCAGCCTCCCTTCCGGTTCATCGCGTACGGCGGGATGTACCACCCGGATACGATCCTGCAAACCTATCCGAACCGCCGGCTTGAGCCGGCGATGGTGGCGATCCTCCAGAACTCCCGGGCCATGCGGCTCGGCCTCGAGACGACGCAGGGCTACAACCCCCTGCAACCCCTGGTCTACCAGGAGTTCATCCATGCCCTTAACCGTAGGGAGCAGGATTATCACTACGCGAATCTGCTCCACACTGGCGTCAACTCACCGCTGCTCGATCTGCTCAACGTCCGCTATATCGTGGTGGACCGGAACATCCCGGAGAACCGCGACGATCACCGGGCCCTGGCAGAGATTCGGACCGAGGTCTACCGGGACGAGGATGTCATCATTTACGAGAGCCCCACGGTGCAACCGCGGGCGTGGATGGTTTACGACATCCGGCCGGGCCAGGAGCAGGCGGGCCTGGCTCAACTGGCGAACGGGGAGGTGGATGGCGCCGAGGTTGCCTACATCCAGGGCGATCTCCCGACCATCTCCGCCCCGGCTGACGGAACTGGAACTCAGGTGACGGTTTCAAACTGGTCGCCGGACGGCATGACGCTGGATGTCTCCCATTCCGGCGAGGGGCTGCTCGTCGTCAGTCAAGTCTACTCGGAGGGCTGGAAGGCAACTGTCGATGGGGAGTGGACCGACGTGCTCCAAACGGACCACGCCTTGCTCGGAATCCCCGTTGGCCCCGGCGAGCACACGATCGAACTTCGCTACGATCCAGCTTCCCTCAGATTTGGCCTGTGGATCAGCGGGCTCAGCGGCATCGGCGCGGTCGCCATGCTTGGCTACGCCGGCTGGTCCCGTGTGTCGCGACGGAGATGGGCAATCCCGGTGACGGCGGGGTAGCCATTCCGGATGGATGGGGATACCCAGACGATGTATCTTCTCCGGTGGGAAGCTTCACCCGGACCCCCCGGCGTTCCCAGGTCGCCGCAACAATCAACAGGGAAGGGAACCGCCACATGTGGAATGGGCGAACCGTATCGGTCGTGCTCGGAACCTATGCCGAAAGGGACTCCATTCGTGAAGTCATCGACGGCTTCTTCGCCACCGGGGTGGTCGATGAAGTGCTTGTCGTCAACAACAATGCCCAGCCGGGCACCAAAGAGGAGGTCGACGAGACCGCCGCGCACCAGGTCTTCGAATCGAAACAGGGCTACGGACATGCCTACCAACGTGGCCTCGCCGAAGCGACTGGTGATCTCCTGATCCTCGCCGAGCCCGATGGCACCTTCCTGCCGAGGGACGCGATCAAGCTCCTCACCTACGCCGACGATTGTGACGCCGTCTTCGGAACGCGGACCACACGCGAGATGATCTGGAGCGGCGCCAATATGGGGCTGTTCCTCAAATGGGGGAATTGGGCGGTCGCCAAATTGGTGGAAGTCCTGTTCAACACCAGCCACCTGAGCGATGTCGGGTGCACGTACCGGCTCCTGACCCGCGAAACGCTGGAGAAGATTCAGCCAAGGTTCTCGGTCGGTGGCAGTCACTTCGGCCCGGAACTCATGTTGCTCGTGATCACCTCTGGCGCGCGCGTGGTCGAGGTTCCGGTCAACTATCTGCCACGCGTTGGCCACTCCTCGGTGACGGGCGATCTCGGCAAGGCCATCAGGCTTGGATTTCAGATGATCGGCTACATCCTCATGTTCCGGCTTCGCGTCGCGCGCGGTGGCCGGAGGAAGGCGCTCCCGCGCAGCCTCGATCGGCCGGGCGCCGAGGGCGAAACGGGCGCGTCACGCGCGAATACGACTGGCCTGCACGGGCAAACCGATTTCGACGCCGTGGCCGATGCCTATGATGAGAGTCTGCCCGTTCACGTGGTGGAACATTACATAAACAAGCGAACGGCATTTATTCGCGAGCACGTCCCCACCGGCAGCAAGATCCTGGACGTTGGTTGTGGCACCGGCATCCTCGCCGAACGTCTCCTTCACGAGGGTTATGACGTCACCGGGGCCGACCCGTTCGCCGCCATGCTGGATCGCATGAAAGCGCGGGATCTCCGGCTCAAGGCGGTTCACGCCCCGGGGCAAAGCCTGCCATTCGACGACGGCGCGTTCGATTTCACCTACTGCATGGCGGTGATGCATCACATCGCCGAGCCGAAGGATGTCCACCACACCCTGGTCGAGATGTGCCGGGTGACCAGGCCGGGTGGGCACGTGCTGGTGTGGGATCACAATCCGCACAACCCGTACTGGCCGATCCTGATGAAGCGCGTGCCGCAGGACACCGGCGCGGAGCGGCTGATCCCGGAACAGGAAATCCTCGACGGCCTGGCGGCCGGAGGCGCTACGCCTTTGGAGGCGAAGCCGTTGGGGATGATGCCGGACTTCACGCCGAGGTTCCTGACCGGCACGGTTGCCCACCTGGAACGCATCGTCGAGAAGACTCCGATACTGAACCGGTTCTGCGCGCATAATGTCATCCTCGCCCGGAAGAATGACGAGTCAGCCGCGTCCTGACGCAGCAAGGGTACGATTGCCTGCGGGAGGACGGCGTTCTCGTCATGTCGAGCGAAGTCGAGACATCTCTCTTCGATGTCGCCGGATCTCGGGCCGCAGCGGCGGGAGACCCCTCGACTACGCTCGGGGTGACCGGCTGTGGCGCCCGACGTGACCCCCGCCGGGTTGCGGGCGGACACACCTGCGTGTTGACCGGTGAGATCCAGTATGCGACCGGCGGTCCGCCCCTACGAAATCCGGTTGGATGGGCGCGAATCCGGATACCGCTCGATCGTCGGTAGCTCGTCGTGAGAGATCTCGGCCAAATGTGGCGCCTCGGTATCTTTGGCGGACAGCACCGGCTCATCGACTGGCCAGGAAATGCCAATGTCCGGATCGTCCCACCCGACGCTGTGGTCGGATTGCGGGCGGTAGAGTTCCGTGCACTTGTAGGCAAAGAGCGCGGTATCGCTGGTGACGACGAAGCCATGCGCGAATCCGGCGGGCACATAGAATTGACGTTTGTTTTCGGACGACAATGTTACGCCGTGCCACTTGCCGAAGGTCTCTGAACCAACCCGGATGTCCACCGCCACGTCAAAGACTTCGCCCTGCAGGACCTGCACGAGTTTGCCCTGGGCGTCAGGTTCCTGATAGTGTAGCCCACGCAAGACGCCCTTCGCGGACAGCGAGAGATTGTCCTGCACGAACAGCGGCAGCCCTGCCGCCGCGTAGCGCTCGGCTTGCCACGTCTCGACAAAAAATCCGCGCGAATCCCCGAACACCTTGGGCTCGATGACGAGCACGCCGGGCAGTGGCGTTTCCAGAATGTTCATGTCGTTCGTTCCTTCTCTAAAAGCCCCATCAGGTAGTCGCCGTACGCGTTCCTGAGCGGCACGGCGAGTCGTTCGAGAGCCTCGGCGTCAATAAAGCCCATGCGGAAAGCGACTTCTTCGAGGCACGCGATCTTGAGTCCCTGCCGCTGTTCGATGATGTGCACGAAGTTGGCGGCTTGAAACAGCGACTCGTGTGTTCCGGTGTCCAGCCACGCCGTGCCTCGCCCCAGCAGCTCCACCTTGAGTTGCCCCCGGCGCAAGTATTCCAGGTTGACGTCGGTGATCTCGTACTCGCCCCGCGCCGAAGGCATCAGATCGCGGGCGATGTCGAGGACCTGGTTGTCGTAGAAATAGAGACCGGTGACGGCGAAGTGCGATTTGGGACGGACCGGTTTCTCTTCCAACCCCACCACCGTGCCCGCGGCATCGAATTCGATCACGCCATACCGTTCCGGATCGGTGACGTAGTAGCCGAACACGGTGGCGCCTGAAGGCTGGGCCGCGACGCGCCGCAACGTAATCGAGAGGCCGTGCCCATAG
>JACCYK010000286.1 GCA_013696525.1 Chloroflexia bacterium | reverse complement strand
TCTCGTAGGCGGCGGTCCCGGCTTTGAGCTCGGCCGCCGGTGCGTGGGCAAGCGAGTCCACCACGGCGCGGGCGTGGAATCGGAGCCGTTCAGGGTTGAACCCCGGCCCATCGAGCGCGTCCGCCGTCGCCAGGTCCCCGTGCCGGGGCGGGTCGCCGGGATGAGCGACCGAAGCCGCGGCGCGGATTCGAACGAGGGCGGCGGTCGCGGCGGTCACGTCGTCCGGGACGGCATCGTCGCGCAAGGCGCGGCTCAGCCGCAGCGCTTCCGCGGCGGGAAGCTCATATTCAAGGATCGCCGCTCGAAGTGCCTCTTGGTGGCCGGTGCCGAGGCCTTGGAGGGCGCGGCTCTGCTTCTCGCTCAGACGGCCGGCGCGAATGTCGTCTTGGGCTTGACCCGGTAACTTCTCGGTGCCGAGCAGTTGAAACAAGCGACTACGACGGATGCCGACGACCTCGGCCACCGCTTCCCATGGGGCGTCCCCGAGCTGCGATTTCAAGGCTCGTAGCGCCGCCGCCCGGTCGATCGCGTTGAGGTCGTCGCGGACGATATTCTCCATCAGTTGCTGGACGAGCCGGCGTTCGACCGGAACGTCGCGCACGATCGCGGGAATCGTCGTCAGACCAGCTTCCCGCGAAGCCCGCCAGCGACGCTCACCGTGAACGACGACGTAGGTGTCACGGGCATCGTCGTAGCGAACGGCGATCGGCTGGAGGATCCCCTCGCGCCGGATGCTGTCCGCGAGCTCGGTGAGTTTCACCGGGTCAAAGGTGCGCCGCGGTTGATCGGGATCGGGCTCGATCCGGTCGAGCCGGATCTCCTTGGCCGCGGCAAGATCGGTGACGCCGGCCGCTTGCGGCCGGTGGTCGGTGAACAGCGCATCGACCGTGAATTTGCGGCGCGACCGGGTCGGCGCCTCCGCGGGTAGCCGTGAGGGCGCGCTAGACATGGAGCGATACCCGATCGCGGTCGAGCGCCGGCGGCAGGCTGGCGGCCTCGAGCCAGGCGCCGACCTCGCGATAGGCGGCAGCGACCGCCGACCGCGGCATGTACTGGAGAATGCTGGTCCGTTCAGCGGCCGATTCCGCCCCCTTGACCGAGAGCGGGACTGACGGCAGCAACGCCAGGTCGGGAAATTCGTCCGCCAGCGTCGCCAGCATGTCCGCCGCCAATCGGGACGAGTGATGGACCTTGGTGGGAAGGAAGCCAACCACGCGCAGCGACGGATTTAGCCGGCGCACCCGGTTCACCGTGTCGAACAGGCGCCGCAAGACCATCAGTGACAACGGGTGGGGCTCGATCGGGATCACCAGCTCGCCGGCGGCGACCAGGATGTTGACCGAGAGGACATTGAGCGCGGGTGGGGAGTCGATCAGGACGTAATCAAACCGGCTGAGGTCCGCCGCGGTCAGGCGATAGGCGAGCTGCCGTTCGCGTTCGAGGACGTTCAACAACTCGAGCTCGGCGGCCGCGAGATCGGGGTGGGACGGGACCAGCCGGACCCCAGGGATTGTGGTCGGTTGGATGGTGCGGCCGAGGTCGAGCGATTCGTCGAGCAGCAGATCGTAGACCGAGAGCTCAAGCGACGCGATGTCGATCCCGGTGGCCATTGTCAGGCTCGCCTGAGGATCGAGATCGATGGCCAACACCGAGCGGCCGCGCTCGGCCAACGCGGCGGCGACGTTGAGCGTGCTGGTGGTCTTGGCGGTGCCGCCCTTCTGGTTGAAGAAGGCGATGATCCGGGCCATGCGCGGCGTCTCCCGTATCGGCGGACCGACTGTCCAGGGTGTGGGTGACGGGCAGTGTACGTACGACGATGAGCATAGCATGACCGATGACTGACAGACAAGCTACCTGAACCGGCCCGATGATCTATTTGGCGGCTCGCGCGAATACCAAATCGGGTTGCGGTAAAAGGACGGAGGGTCACCAGGCCGAAGCAGTCCGCCCGCGGCTGCCTCCGCGCTGCTCAAACTGTCCGTCATCGCACTTCTTGGATTTGGGCGGCAGCGGGTGCCCGGTGCACCCGCCGCCGCCATGGTTTTCCGGCTCGTCAACGCGGTTTGGTTGTGACCTGGCGC
>JACCYK010000262.1 GCA_013696525.1 Chloroflexia bacterium | reverse complement strand
AATCCCCGAGCTGAAATCACAAACCCGGCTGAAGCCGGATGGCCGTCAAATTTGACTCTATTGCTGGGAAAATCAGTGCTCTCGAACCGCCATGAGCACCCGTCAGGGTGGTTGGTGAATTCAGCTCGGGGATTTATTCCCGAGCTTGGCCGCGAGACGAGACCTCCCTGCCTGCACCAGGCTCCGCTACACTACGAGCACTGATCGTAGGACGAAGGGGGTTCGACAATGGTAAGTTCAACCGCTCCCGCCGAGCTTCTGCTCCGGTCCGCACGCTCAGACGGCTCGCCGGGCGAGCTGATCAACGTCACGCCGGAGCGGGCCGGTTGGGATTACACGAGCCTGTTCGTGCAACGGCTGGAACCGGGCGCATCCTGGACCTACGCGACGCGGGATGACGAAGTGGCGCTGGTGCCGCTCGGCGGCACCTGCACCGTCCACTCGGGGAAGGATTCCTGGACGATCGGCGGCCGGTCGAGCGTCTTCAGCGGTCCCCCGTCCGCCCTGTATCTGCCGCGAGACAGCGAGCTGTCGGTGACGGGGGAGACCACGGTAGAGCTGGCTGTCTGTGGCGCCCGGGCCGATCAGCGGCGCGAGCCGGTCATGATCGAGCCGAAGGATGTCGCGGTCGAGATCCGCGGCGCTGGCAACGCGGCCCGGCAGATCAACCACATCATCAAACCCGGGTTCCCGGCTGATCGCTTGCTCGTCGTGGAAGTCTTCACCCCCAGCGGCAACTGGTCGAGCTATCCGCCACACAAGCACGACGTCAGCGACCTGCCGGCGGAGGCGGACCTGGAAGAGATCTACTACTACCGGATCGATCCCAATGACGGCTTCGCCTTCCAGCGTCTCTACACGGGGGATGGAACGGTTGACGAGGTCTACATCATCCGCGACGGCGACCTACTGCTGGTGCCGGAGGGGTATCACGTCTTTGCCGTCGCCCACGGCTATACCGGCTATTACCTGAACATCTTGGCCGGCAACGAGTCAGTGCGGACGATGCAACCGGCGGACGATCCGGCCTATGCCTGGGTGCGCGGCACCTGGCGGGACGAAATGAATGACGGCATCCACGATTGGCGTGACATCGAGCGCCGGGTCAACGGAGCCGCTGGTAAACGGGCCTAGCCAGGCAGGGGCAAAGGAGCGACCCATGACAACCGTCCGGCTGACGATGGCGCAGGCCGTGGTGCGATTTCTCTCGCACCAGTACGTCGAGCGGGACGGCATCGAGCAGCCCTTCTTCGCCGGCATGTGGGGCATCTTTGGCCATGGCAACGTCGCCGGCATCGGCCAGGCCCTGGCCGAGCGCCCAGACCAGCTCTCCTACTACCGGCCGCAGAATGAGCAGGGGATGGTGCATGCCACCATCGCCTACGCCAAGATGCGGAACCGGCTGCAAACCTTTGCCTGCACCTCCTCGATCGGGCCCGGCGCCACCAACATGATTACCGGCGCCGCCACCGCGACCGTGAACCGCCTCCCCGTCCTCCTCTTGCCCGGCGACATCTTCGCCAGCCACCGTCCCGATCCGGTCTTACAGCAGCTTGAGCATCCGCTCAGCCTCGACATCAGCGTCAACGACGCTTTCCGTCCCGTGTCGAAGTTCTGGGACCGGATCAACCGGCCGGAGCAAATCCTGGCCAGCCTGCCGGAGGCGATGCGGATCCTCACCGATCAGGCGGAAACCGGTGCGGCCACGATCGCCTTGCCGCAGGACGTTCAAACCGAAGCGTACGACTATCCCGCCTCGTTCCTCGCCAAGCGGGTGCATCATGTGGCACGAGCCATCGCCCCCGAGCCGGCGTTGCAGACCGCGGCCGAGATGATCCGCGCCGCGCGGCGGCCGTTGATCATCGCCGGCGGCGGCGTCATCTACAGCGAGGCAACCGCCGCGCTGGCCGATTTCGCCGGCAGGCTGGGCATTCCAGTCTCCGAAACTCAGGCCGGGAAGGGAGCCCTACCCTGGTCACATCCGTGGAACGTGGGAGCGGTGGGATCAAACGGCGGCCTCGCCGCCAACCGGCTGGCCCACGGGGCCGATTTGGTGATCGCGATCGGGACCCGCCTCTCCGATTTCACCACCGCCTCCCACACCGCGTTTCAGAACCCGGACGTCCGGTTCTTATCGATCAATGTCTCCGCCAAGGACACCGCCAAGCTGGGCGCTTTTCCGCTCGTCAGCGACGCCCGGACCGCGTTGACGTCGCTGCTCCCCATGCTCCAACAGGCTGGCTACCAGACCGCCGCCGCGACCGGCGATCGGGTCGAATCGCTGAAAGCGGAATGGAACAGCGCGGTCGACTCGTTGCGCAAGGTCACGGACCCGGCGCGGCCGTCTCAGGCGAACGTGATCGGTATCGTCAACGACGCCGGCGGGCCACGCGATGTCGTGGTCTGTGCCGCCGGTAGCATGCCGGGCGACCTGATGAAGCTGTGGCGCCCGCTCGATGCCAAGAGCTATCACGTCGAGTATGGATTCTCCTGCATGGGCTACGAGATTGCCGGCGGCCTAGGGGTCAAAATGGCCGATCCGGAGCGTGAAGTATTCGTCATGGTCGGAGATGGCAGCTATCTCCTCATGTCGAGTGAGATCGTCACCGCCATTCAGGAAGGCGTGAAGCTGATTATCGTGGTCGTCGATAACCATGGCTATCAATCGATCCACGGCTTGCAACGCGCCTCGGGCTCCCCGTCGTTCGGCAACGAGCTACGCTTCCGAAATCCCGAGACCGGATTGCTCGACGGGGAACCGGTGCCAATCGACTTCGCGGCCAACGCCGCCAGCCTGGGTGCGGTCGCGCTCAGCGCCCGCACGGCGGACGAGCTTCGGACGGCGCTCGCCCAAGCCAAGCGGGAAACCACGACGACGGTAATCCAGGTCCGCCTCGACAACGAGGCCCGGGTGCCGAGCTTCGAGAGTTGGTGGGATGTCCCCATCGCCGAGGTGTCCGGCGATCCCGATGTCCGGGCCGCCCGCGCCGAGTACGTCTCGGACCGGGCTAACGAACGCTATTTCACCGCGTCCGAGACGGAGTGAGCCGCCCGCGCTCGTCGTAAGTTCGTGACAAAGCCGCGACCAACTCGTGACCGGGGAGACGCTATTCAGCCATCCGCGGCATCTATCATGCCTATGAGTCACATGACTGGTGGGCGGATTCGTCGCGAACGACCGCGGTAGTGGAAGGAGGAGCAACGTGATGAAGGTTGATTCCATCGCCGCATGGCGGCGCTTCCCGGCTCGCTCGCGGGCTCGTGTCATTGCCCCCGCCATTCTCGCCGGCATGCTCGTCCTGGCCTCGGCCTGGACGTCGTACCGAACGGCCGGGGCGCACGCCCCGGGCATCGCGACCGCGGACGTTGACCTGGTCGTCCGCGCGGCCCCGGCCGCCGACGGCGCGATCGTGAGCGAGCTTGCCGCCGGCGCCGAGATGGAATTGACCGGCGATGCCAGCGGCGATTATGTCGAGGTCGCCACCGGCGGCCTCGCCGGTTGGGTCGACGTCAACGCCATTCGCGCCGGCCAGATCCAAACCGCCACCGCTAACGTCCTAACCGAGATCACCGACGCCCCGGGTGTTGATGGGCGTCTGCTGATGGTCGTCCCCGCCGGTGAGACGGTCATCTTGACCGGCGCCGCGGTCGACCGCTACCTCGCCGCCTCGTATGACGGCACCGGCGGCTGGCTGCTCGCCGCCAACCTCGCCCCATAGCGAATCACCTCCTCGAACCACTCGGAGCACAACCCTCCCGGCGCGAGCATCGCTGCATCGTCGCCCCGGGTCGCGTATCATGTGCATACAGACGCTGATTGGGAACGACCCGAGTCCATTCGCCCTGCCTGTTCAGCGTGCGCGGCGGTGCCGCGCGGGAGCGGCCAACCGTGAACGTCCTGAGTTGGTGGAACCTCATCTTCGTCCTGCCGGCGGTTGGGGCGTTGCTCTACCTGCTGCTCCTAGCAACCGGGACCATCGCCGGCGACACGGGCGACGTTGACGCCGGCCTGGATGCGGACCTCGACCCCGGCGACGTCCACGGCATCGAGCACGCGTTCAGCGGCGGCGGCGCCTCGGCCGACGGTGAGCCCGCCCAGTCAGGGGGGGTGATGCACATCCTCAGCCTGGCTGGAGTCGGCCGGGCGCCGCTTTCGCTCTTGCTCGTCAGCTTCGCCTTCCTGTGGGGGTTCCTCGGGTGGCTGGGGAACATTATCTTTGGCTCGGTGATCGACTCGCCGGCCCTGTTTATCTGGCCGTCCCTGGCGCTGGCCCTCATCGGCTCCCTGGTGCTGACCCGGGTACTCGCCGGCGCCCTCCACCGGCTGCTGCCGACCACCGAAACCTATGCCGTCAGCAACCGGCAACTGGTCGGCCGGCTGGCCAGCGTTCGCTACGGCGTGACCGACAGCACGGGGTCGGCTCAGCTCTACGACGATCAGGGCCGCATGCATGAGGTGCCGGTCCGGATCCTCCCTGGCGAAACGCCGATTCCCGCCCAGAGCAGCGTCGTGCTGTGGCGCTATGATCCGGACAGCAATGCGTTCTTGGTGACGCCCGAGCACGATCCGCATGAGGCTGTCGCGTCTCCCCGGCGCCTGCCCACCCACGAGGAGGTACGTGAACAATGAATCGCGGCAATAGCACGGGCGGCATCGGGCTGCTTTTTATCCTGATCGCTTTGGTCTTTATCCTTGGTCCGTTCATCGCGACGAGCGCCGGCTTCACCAGCCTGTCGGGACCGAGCCAGGTGATCTTGCTCGCCTTTGGCGTCGGCATCCTGATCATCGGCGCCATTATCACCACCATTACCCGGCTCTACATTAAAACCTCGGCCGACCAAGCCTTCGTCCGCACCGGTATGGGCGGCCAGCAGCCGATCATCGACGGCGGCGCCCTGGTGGTACCGGTGGTCCACGAGATCGTTCCCGTCTCGCTGCAAACGATGCGGCTCGACGTCGATCGCTCCGGCCCCGACGCCCTGATCACCGGCGACAATCTGCGAGCCGATGTCGCGGCCGAGTTCTACATCAAGGTCCAGAAGATCCGAGAGCACATCCTGGCCGCCGCCACCTCGCTTGGTGAGCGGTCGGTCGAGCCCGAGAACGTTAAGCTGCTGGTCAACCAGAAGCTCGTCTCCGCTTTGCGCACGGTGGCGGCCACCCGGCCCCTGCACGAGCTGCACACCAAGCGCGACGAGTTTGCCCAGGCGGTCCAAGTCATCGTCGAGAAAGACCTGGCCCACAACGGCCTGACCTTGGAGTCGGTGACCATCTCCCGCCTCGACCAGACGCCGCCCAACGCGATGCGGGGCGAGGACAACGTTTTCGACGCCCAGGGCCTGCGCACCATCGCCGAGATCACGCAGCGGCAGCGGGTCGAGCGCAACTTGATCCAACGGGAAGCGGACCAGAAGGTGACCGCCCAGGATGTCACCCGCGACCAGTTCGTGTTCGAGCAGGAAGTGGCCCGCGCCAACGCCGCCGCCCAAAAAGACCGCAACATTCAGATCGCCCAGGCCGAGGCGAAGCAGCAGGCCGACACCGTCGCCGCCGAGCAGACCCGCCTGGCCGGGGTGGCCCAAGTGAAGCGGGACGAAGCGATCCAAGTGGCTGAAGTGGAGATGAACCAGGCGCTCGAAGTCGCCAATCAGCTACGTGAGCAGGCGGCCCAGGTTGCCGAGATCGACAAGATGCGGACGGCCGAGCTCGCCACCCGCACCAGCCAGATCCAGGTGGCGACCAAGGAGCGGGACCGGGCCGCCGCCGAGGCGGAGCGATTCGCCGCCGAAGCGCGGATGGAGGAAGAGCGCCAGGCCGTCCGCACCGTGGAAGTGACCCAGACCGCCGAGCGCGACAAGTCGCGGGCCATCATCGAAGCCCAGGCCGAGTTCGAGCGCCGCCGCCTTCAGGAGCAGGTCACGGCCGATGTCGCCGCCTACGCGGTCGTCAAGGCTGCCGAAAGCGCCGAAGTCGCCGCGACCCGCGACGCCGCCGCCCAGCTCACCCGGGCCCAGGCGGACAAGGAAGCGACGACCCTCCGGGCCGAAGGCGAGCGCGCCGTGCAGATGGTCCCGGTCGATGTCGAACGGCAGAGGGTCGAAGTCGAACGCGCCCGCGTCTCGGTCGAGCGTCAGGAGCTGGAGAACAAGGCCCAGTTCGAGACGATCTCGCGTGACCTGCAAGTCGATTTGGCCCGGATCGAGGCGGAGAAGGCGGTCCGCATCGCCGCCGCCGAGTCGTACGGGGCCGCGATGTCCAACGCCCGGATGACGGTCTGGGGC
>JACCYK010000240.1 GCA_013696525.1 Chloroflexia bacterium | reverse complement strand
GCTCGGCGGAGAGACCGACCAGCGTCGCCACCTGCTCCGGGGTCCGCCGCGCGTCCTGCTCCAGGGCGCGCAAGACCTTGCGGTCGGTGTCGCCCTCGCTCGTTGCCTCCGCCAATGCGTTGCCTCTCAGCCTGCCCAAATCACCCGCGAGCCAACTGGCTCGACCCCGTCACTCGCCATGTTCGCCGCTTTTATGCTTTTGTGCCAACGCCCTCAAGACGGTACTGCCAAGCTGTCCGCTGGCGTCATCCCGGAATTGGCTGGCGAAAATGGGTAATTTTCCCCATGTACGCCGGGTTGACGACACGTAGGCTACGAGATGAGAACGTTTGATCCCGGCCAACACTGGGGATGACGGGTCAGACCGGGCCGCGCTTGGGAGTACCGTGTTGGCGGACGAGAAAGGGAACATCCATGAGTAAGCGCATCCTTTTGACCTGTCTGCTCGTGTGCTCGGTAATCGCCAGTGGCTTGGTCCAGGGCGAGACTCAAGCCCAAGAGACCGCGTCGCAACCGGGTGATCTCGGCTTCGCCATCGAGCGGGCCGAGACTCGGGAGACGATCGACCTCGCATCGTTCCCCGACCCGTTCGTGCCGGTTGGCGGCGAATACTTGATCATCTGGTTGACGGTCACCAACATTGGCGCGACGGCCGCCGACTACGACTACTGTCCGCCAGACGGCTCCTGCTTCAACCCGTCGTGGTTCGAGGTCGTTGACGAGAGCGGCGCCGCCTTCCCCGTCGACGAGCTTGCCCGCGCGGCGTTCGAACAGTCGGAAGAGGAGGTCCACCGGTTCGGCGGCGAGATTCAGCCCGGGGACACGGCGCGGATCGTCCTCGTCTTCGACGTCGCTCCCGGCGTCGCCTCCTGGGTGCTGCGCGACACCGACGCGGCGTTGGTCCCGTTCTCCCTTCCCATCGTCACCTCCGAGCCGATTGCCATCGCCGAGGAGGCGCCGCTCTACGCCGAGCTGAACCAAACCGTCCCGGTGGGCGGGATCGACCTGGTGGCGACGCGGGCCGAGGCCCGGGCGACGATCGACCTCGCCTCCTTCCCCGAGCCATTCGTGCCCGAGGGCGAGTACATCGTCGTCTACTTGACGTTGACCAACACCGGCGGCGCCGCCGAGTACGACATCTGCCCGCCGGATGGCCGGCTCTGCCTCAGCCAGCTCTGGTTCGAGCTGGCCGGCACGGCGGGCAACGCCTATCCGGTCGAGCCCATCGCCTGGTCCGCCTTTTCCATGAACCCGAACTTCCTGTCCTTCGGCAGCGAGCTGGCTCCCGGTTTCCCGGAACCAATCGCCCTCGTCTTTGATGTACCGGCCGGGGTGGAGGAATGGTGGCTGATCGCGACCCCCGAGGCGCCCCGCCAGTTCTTCATCCGGCTGGAGATTGACGCCGCCCCCGGCTCGATCCAGGTCATACGTTCGTCGCATGGCGGCAAGGGGGGCGGCGCCGGGGGCGCGGTCGAGCTGATCCTCGACACCTCCGGCAGCATGCTGGAATCGTTGGAGGGGCGGCGCCGGATCGATATCGCCAAGGAGGTCCTCGGCAGCCTCGTCGCCGAGACGATCCCGGCCGGCACCCCGCTCGCCCTGCGCGTCTTTGGTGCCGCTCCCGATTCATGCGAGACGAACCTCGCCGCCCCGCTCCAACCGCTCGATCCCGCCTCGATGTCGAGCCTGATCGCCGGCGTCGAGGCGATCGACGGGGTGAACACCCCGATCGGCGCCTCGCTGGAGCGCGTCGCGGAGGATCTACAAGGGGCCAACGGCACCAAGATCGTCGTCTTCGTCACCGACGGCGAGGAGACCTGCGGCGGCGACCCCGCGGCGGCGCTCCGTTCGCTCGCCAGCCAGGGCATCGATGTCCGCGTCAACATCGTCGGCTTCGCGGTGGAGGACGAAGCGCTCAAGGCGCGGTTTCGTGAGTGGTCCCGCCTCGGCAACGGTCAGTACTTCGACGCCGCCGGGTCGGCCGGCCTCGGCCAAGCGGTCGTCGCCGCCGTCCAACCCCCGTTCCGCATCCTCGACGCCGCCGGCAATGAGCTTGGTGACGGCCTGATCGACGGGGATCCGGTCGAGGTGCCTCCCGGCGCCTATACCATCGAGGTGCTGTCGGCGACGCCGGTCACCATCGCCAACGTGGTCGTCGAATCGGGGGCGCGGGTCGAGGTCGCGTGGGACGATCGCTGACGAGCGGGCGCCTGGCACACCGCAACGGCGCCCGCGTCGCCGGATCGCCGCCGGAACTGGGTAATTTACCCAAGCGCACCATCCCGGCGTGCCGTAAGCTACGAATGTACGCGGACGCACTGGTAGCGCGAGATGACCCGGAGCGACCGGGCGCCCCACGTCGTTTCATCGCTGGACACGGAGGGATCACCCATGGATGCCGATCGGTTTGATCTACTCACGAAATCCATCGCCACCCCGGCCAACCGCCGCCGTGCCCTCGGGCTCACCGCCGGCGGCTTTCTTGGCGCCTTCTTACGGGGTGACGCTCCCGTGGCAGCCCAGCGCACGACCTGCACCCTCGAGTTCGTGACCGCCGTGCGGCAGGGGCCAAGCGCCAGCCAACTGCTGACGGACGACGCCGCCCTGCCGGGTGAGGCGCGGGGCGAGCTGAGTTTCAGCCTCTCCGCCTCCGGCGCCCTGGAAGACGGCGTCCTGCGCTTGTCCGATGGCACCGACCTGCCGGTCGTCGGCCAGGCGACGGGCAATTCGCTCCAGATGCGGATCGACGCCGGCCAAGGGATCGTCTTCGTCGCCATCGGTGTTGGCGAGCAGGACGTGGCCGCTTGCCAGGGCGCGATCAACGGCATCATGTCCGGGCCGCAAGCGGGGGATCTCGGCGATTGGCAGGCCGTGGCCCTGGGCCAAGGAACCGCGACAAGCACCGGCGGCGGCAACACGGGCGGCCCCGCCACCGGCAGCGCGAACCGTCCCGCCGGCGGCCAGGGACCGCCGGCCCCGCCCGCCATCCCGCCCTCGTCGTCCAGCGCGACGAGGACGTGCCCGGCCAATCAGACCTCCTGTTCCGGGACGTGCGTCAATCTCTCATCCGACTTGAACCACTGTGGCGAGTGCGGCGCGGTCTGTGAGAGCCGGCTGGTGGCCGTCGAGTGCCGGAACGGCGTCTGCGAAGGGTCGAGCTGCGAGAACGGCCTGACCTTCTGCGGCGCGGCCGATGGCTGCCGCGATACCACGCAGGACATTGATCACTGCGGCGGCTGCCAGCAACCGTGCGTGAATGCCGATTGCGCGGGCGGGGTCTGCATCGGCGAGCCGGACCCCGACCAGTGCGGAGTGGGCCTGTCCGACTGCGGCGGCGTCTGCGTCGACCTGGACGACGACGACCTGAACTGTGGCGAGTGTGGCAATGATTGCTACCTCTTGGGGCCGAGCCACTACTGCGAACGCGGCGTCTGCACGCCACCGTCATGTGGCGACCTGACGGACTGTGGCGGGCTCTGTGTCGACCTTCCGACCGACCCGCTCCACTGCGGCACCTGCGGCAACACCTGCGCCGCCGGCCAGACCTGCCAGGGCGGGGAGTGCACCGGCGGCGCCCCGCCGGCTCCGACCTGTGAAGACGTCGGTCTGACCACCTGTAACGACTTCTGCGTCGATGTCGACAACGACGGCGACAACTGCGGCGCCTGCGGCAATGGCTGTGGGCCGGCGGCCGTGTGCCAGGGCGGGATGTGTGTTACGGACGGACCCGCCCCTGTCACCTGCAACCCCGGTCTGGAGAACTGCTTCGGCACCTGCGTCGATACCAGCAACGATGCGCTGAACTGCGGCGGCTGCGGCGTCCCCTGTCCGGCGGGCCAATTCTGCCAGAGCCGGGTGTGCGTGGCCGGCATCCCGGACTGCGGGCCCGGCCTGACCGCCTGTGGCGGCATCTGCCTCGACGTGATGACCAATGCCTTCGCCTGCGGCGCCTGCACCAACGTGTGTGGGGAAGGCCAGTCCTGCCAGGGCGGGGAGTGCATCGCGCCCCCGGCCTGAGCGGACGCCCCGAGCGACGCCGTCGCTCGGGGCATCATCCGTCCCCAGGGACCGGGGCGCTGGATCGTCGGCTACTGCCCGCCACGACGAGGTGCGGCGGCCCTGGTGCGGATGGCGCTCACCCGACGTAGCGCCGCGCCAGCCTTGCAACCGGTGCGCAAAACGATCGAGCTCGGCCTAGCCCAGTTCTTTCGCGAGACCACCTCCGATCGCGACTCCGCGTGCCGGCGACTACGTTCGGGAACGAATTCCGAGACCGCCTCGAAGAATAGTCCGGGCTACTCCCAGCCCCGGCATCGCCGGCCGAAATGCTAAGCAATCAACGAGAAGAGGCGGTCCGGGGACCGCCTCTTCAAGGCACGTCTGCGATTCACCGGGCTAGATAGCCGTCATGCCCCTTGGCAGGCGTTGTCGCCAAGGCGCCGGGCCGCTCGCGACCCTAGGCGTCGCTACGGGGCGTGCAGTAGTCGTCGTAGCCACACGTCTGGTAGTCACCGCTGCAGGTGCAGTCGTCGCCGCAGCCATCACCCCCGCACCAGTCCTTCGGGTAATCCGGCTTGCAGACGGCCTCGCAGGTGCCGTTCTTGCACCTCTCGTAGTCGCCGCAGTCGCCGCAACTCCCGTCGCAGCCGTCATCGCCGCATTCCTTGTCCTTGCAGTTCGGCACGCAGACCTGGTCGCAGCGAACCGGGGTGCAAGCTGGAACCGCGTCATCCCTGTCGTACTCAACTCCGTCCACGGTACAGGTGGTGGCGTTGCATCGGCAGAACGGGTCGGACCCGTCGCAATCCACCTGGGCCGAGCCCTGCGGCGGATTGTCGGAATCGACGCCGCAGCCTTCGCCGCTACTGTTCGCCTTACAGGTGTACTGGGGATCACTTCCCGGGTTCGGACAGCCTTTCGGGCTGTAGCGATCGGGACACGAGGCCGGCTCGGTCTTGGGGCGAACGTCCTTCTTCTTTTTCTTGGACTTCTTGTCCTTTCGTCCGGCTTTCGCCTTCTTCTCCCTGGCCTAGGCGTCCTCAAGCAAGGCGACGGCCGTGACCCCGGTGCCCGCGAGGACGCCGAAGATGCCGCGCAGCACACCGCGCCGGCTGACATCGACGGTAAATTTCTCGAACTTCTCCATATCCATCAGAGGATCTCCTGACCGTTCTGCCTATCGTCTGATCGCGGTCATCCGGGGACCAACCGCGATTCCCAGCTACAACCTGCAGCCGGTATTCCCGCCGTCGCCAGACGCGGCGGCGGCCGGGCGTGGAAGCCCCGGTCGGACTCCCGTTGGGTGACGCGGCCAAGCACCGCGATCGCCGTCGTCCGACCGACGTTGCCAGGCGACGCCTGGGTATAAGTTGTGGGGTGGGCTCGGGACATCACGCACCGCTCCGGGCGAGGCTCGATTTTCGGAGCGCTCGCCGTGCGGCTAGCTGACATCCACGCGAAGGGAACCAGAGAAAATTCGCGACCCGAGCGTCGCTCGGCTGAGTGCCAATCCGCCTCGCATGGAGCGTGTCAGTAGCCTAGTTGGCGGGTGAGACAACACTTTGCACGCGGTAGCTCACCCAACGAATCCGCTCGTGAATCGCTAGTCCTCGCTAGCGGATGGGCACATCTAGTGGCCCGGATCCGCCCGGCTCCAGCTCGGAGAACCGGACTGGTGATGGCGGTATGTGCGGATCGATTCCTATTCCACTCAGCGCACGATAGAGTATTCAACTTACCTTGTCAAGGATAAAAATGCGTATAATTATACATTCATGAGATTTTGTGTCTCATAATTGATGCTATCGTCACATGATATCTATGCTGTCCTTAGTTTCGAGGTGGGGTCGCTCACGAGCACCGCTCAGGCGCGGCTCGGTGGGAGATAGGAAGTTTCGCGGTTGAATTGATTCTTAGCATGGCAATGTCTCAATATCGATGGGCAAGAGAAGATTCTTGCCATCGCGGGCGAAATCTATACCGATCGCTATCCGCGGTCCGGATCACGGCATCTCGTCGCGTCTGAGCTTCGATTTCATCAGAATTTCACGTTCTCGCGTCTCAAAGCAATCGTCGGCTACGCTACGTGTCTTGGCCATCTGCCAAAATGGCGAATCCGCAAGCGGCCACGACACTCCACCCCTGATCTCACTTGGGCGCCAGCAAGCCATCTTGCAGGAGGAGACATGCACACGGTCCGCGCCGAGCACCAGCTGTTTGCCTTCCGGCCCGATGCCGAGCCGGTGGTCCGGGTTGAGGACGGGGCGATCGTGCGGTTGGAAACGTCGGCCGCGCCGGTCGAGCGCTTGCTAACCGCCGGCGACCGCTGGTTGGCTCAGTTCGAGGCACGAGAGATCAACGCGCTCACCGGGCCGGTCTTCATTGAGGGAGTCGAGCCGGGCGACGCCGTCGCGGTCGAGGTGCTGGCAATTGGGACGCTCGATTGGAGCTGGAACGCCTTTGTGCCGCGGTTCGGCGCCCTCGGCCTGGCGGCGGTTGCGCCCTACTTGCGCTGGTTGCCGATCCGCGATGGACTGATCGAGCTCTCGCCCGGCCGCTCGGTGCCGGTGCGGCCGATGATCGGCTGCCTCGGCCTGGCCCCGGCGGCTGGGGAGTCTTCGACGCTTTCCCCGCCCTATCCTTGGGGCGGCAACTACGACCTGGCGCAGGTGTCACCGGGGAGCACGATCCTCTTCCCGGCCCAAGTCGCGGGCGGCCTCTTCTCGCTTGGCGATCTGCACGCGGCGATGGGCGACGGCGAGGGGACCGGGGTCGCCATCGAATGCGCCGGCGCGGCCACGGTCCGGCTCAGTATCCGGCGCGGCGTGCCCCTCGTCACGCCCCGGATCGAAACCGCCGATCGAATCTTTACGATCGGCCTCAGTCCCGAGCGCGACTACGCGGCGGCTCGCCGGCAGGCATTGAACCTCCTCTTTGCCTATCTGACCGCCGAGCGCGGCCGCTCCGGCCAGGACGCGATGCTCCTCATCGCCGCCGCCGCCGATCTCCACTTCGGCGGCCCGGCGGCAGCGGTCGTGCTGGCGAGCGTGCCGCGTGTTCTACTGGAAGCCTGACGCCGCTTGGCGGGGAGCCTACTCCCAGATCGTCATCGAGGCGAGGAAAAGGGCCCGCAGCTCGTCCGGTCCGGCGGGGATTGGAGAGAGCTTGGTCACCCGGTGCTGGGGCAGCGTGCCGGTGACCAGGGCGTCCACATCGTCCGCGGTGAAGCCAACGGCGCCCAGGCCATTGGGCATGCCGACCCGCCGCATGATCGCGATGACGGCCCCGGCCAGCACCTCGCCGGCATCCTCCGGCGACGCGCCGCGAATGTCCGCCCCGAGCAGCCGGGCCGCTTCCAGATGCCGCCCCGGATCGGCCGGGGCGGTGAAGCGAAAGACGGCCGGGGCGTGCAGGATGACCGACATCCCATGCGGGATGATGGGCCGGCCGGCGGGGTAGCCAGGCGGCGCGTAGTCTCGGACCATCCCCGACACCGGGTAAGACATCCCGTGCGGCAGATGGACGCCGGCATTGCCGAACCCGATCCCGGCGTAGGCCGCGGCCAGCATCATGTTGCTTCGCGCCTCGTCGTCCGCCGGGTCATCGACGGCGCGGCCGATGTTGGCGGCCAATAGCTCAATCGCTCTTGCCGCCCAGACGTCGCTGATCGGATTGGCCCCCTGGTACGAGGGTCGCAACCCGGCATGCTCAGGCCGAGGCCGCTGGTGATAGGGCAAGGCGGTGTAGGACTCCACGGCGTGGCTGAGGACGTCCAGGCCGGAGCAGGCGGCGACCATCGGCGGCATCGTGCGGGTATTGTCGGGGTCGATGATGCCCATCACCGGGCGCAGGGCGCGGTGGGCGATGCCGGTCTTGGCGTGCATCGCCGCCAGGTCGAAGATCGCCACCCCGGTCGTTTCGCTGCCGGTGCCGGCGGTGGTCGGGATGGCGA
>JACCYK010000217.1 GCA_013696525.1 Chloroflexia bacterium | reverse complement strand
GCTGCACGGTGCGGACCCGGCTTTTCCTCCACCAAGATATTCACGACGAGTTCATGTACCGCTTCCTCACCAAGGTACGGCAGATCCGGATCGGCGACCCGTTGGAGCACGAGACGCAGATGGGTCCCGTTTTCTCCCCCCAACAGCAAGACCGCATTCTGACCTACTGCGCGACGGCACGCGACGATGGCGCGGAGCTGGTCGCCGGCGGCAGGAAGATCGACCGCGATGAGTTGATGTATGGCAATTTCGTGGAGCCGACGGTCTTCGATCAGGTGCGGGCCGACATGCGGCTGGCCCAAGAAGAAGTGTTCGGGCCGGTCCTCGCGGTGATCCCCTTCGGGTCCGAGGACGAGGTCGTGCGGATGGCTAACAGCACGATCTACGGCTTGGCGGCCACGATCTGGACGAACGATATCAAGCGCGCACACACCCTGGCTCGCCGCCTGCACGCCGGCAATGTCAGCATCAACTACCCGACCGTGAACCCGCCGGAAGCCCCTTTTGGCGGCTACAAACAGAGTGGGATCGGGCGGGAGCTGAGCCGCCACGCGATGGACCTCTACACCCAGGTCAAAAACGTCGTCGTCAACCTCAACCCCGAGCCGTTTGATTGGTACGGCCGCTGGCCCGCCCCGCCCGCACCGTAACGGTCGGCCATTCCGACATTATGGAATCACGGCTCAGGTGCCCCTGGCCGGCGTCGCCTTCAGCGCCGATCCTGTACCTTGGATTTCAGGCGACTGGCGCGAGAATCGGAATGGACCGGCCGTGGGCGCCGGACTGGACGTCCGCGCCGTCACTTCCAGCCTCCGATGTGCCCTTGTTCTGCCAGCCCCTGATTTCCGAGACGCGGTGAAATTCGTCCCGTTCGCGATGTGTGATCGCTGGGAATGGCTGGTCGTGGCCCGCGGTTGCCACGGCGGGCGGCCCACGACCGCCGCCGCGCCAGCGACGACCCGAGATGTCCACGTCGCGAACGGTCCGATTATGAGTATTTTCTCATCAATGATTAATCTCTCTTTAACGATCCCAGTCCAGACTGGAATCAGAAGGCGGGGCCGGATGGGTCTCGCTTTCCCCCAAATGGATGACAGCGCGCTGGCGCCTTAGCCCAGTGATACCGGCCCCGAGTACGTTGAGGAGTGACAAGCAGCGATGAATACTGTATGCGTGGTGGGATCGGGATACGTTGGGCTGGTGACCGGGGCTTGTCTGGCTGAGCTAGGCAACCGGGTGGTGGCCGTCGACGTCGATGCCGAACGCATCGAGCTATTGCGTCGCGGCGAGGTGCCGTTCTTCGAGCCGGGGCTCGAGGAGCTAGTGCGGCGGATGTCGGCCTCCGGGCGGCTTACCTTTACTACCTCCTACGCGACCGGCGCGGCGAAGGCCGACGTCATCTTCCTCTGCCTGCCGACCCCGCCGCTGCCAAACGGCGCCGCCGATACCAGCATCCTGCGAACGGCGGTCGAGGAGCTGGCTCCACTGCTGCAAGCGCCCTACCCGGTGGTCGTCTGCAAGAGCACGGTCCCGGTTGGCACCTGCGCCACGTTGCACCGGCTGTTGGAGCAGATCTCACCGCTCCTCGGCGCGGTCCCGGTCGTCGCCAATCCCGAATTTCTGCGCGAGGGCTCGGCCATCGCTGATTTCATGCACCCCGACCGGGTTGTCATCGGCAGTCACGCGCCTGGTTGCGCGGCGCTGGTCGAGGCCCTGTACAAGCCGCTCAACGCCCCGATCTTGACCACCGGGCTCAAGACCGCCGAGATGATCAAGTACGCCTCGAACGCCTTCCTGGCGACGCGGATCAGCTTCATCAACGAGATCGCCAATATTTGCGAGCACGTCGGCGTCGACGTGGCCGGGGTCGCCGACGGGATGGGGAGCGACAAACGGATTGGCCCGTCCTTCCTCCGGCCGGGCGTCGGCTACGGCGGCAGTTGCTTTCCGAAGGACGTGCAGGCGCTGGCCCACCTGGGAGCCATCCATGGCGTCCAGCCGCGGCTCCTCCGCTCCGTAATGGAGGTCAACGCCGACCAGGGCAAGCGAGTCCTGCACAAACTGCGAACCCAGCTCGGCCGGCTCGATGGGGCGACGGTGGCGGTTTGGGGCATTGCTTACAAGCCAAACACCGACGACATCCGCGAGGCGCCGGCCGTCGAGATCATGCGCCTGGTCGAGCAAGAAGGGGGCACCGTCCGCGCCTACGACCCGGTGGCGATGCCGAAGGCAGCCGCCCTCCTGCCCACGGTAACCATGTGCGCTGATCCGTACGCCGCCGCCGCCGGGGCCGACGCGGTGCTCCTCCTCACCGAGTGGAACGAGTTCAAGGGAGTCGATCTGACGCGGCTGGCGACGCTGATGCGACGGAGCATTCTGATTGATGGCCGGAACGCGGTCGACCCCGGCCGGGCCGCCGCCGCCGGCTTTCACTACGCCGGCATCGGGCGGGGAAGCGTGCCCGAGCCGCCGGCGCTCAGCCCGGTCGAACCCAACGGCCGGGTCGATGCGATCGCCGCCGTTCCCGTGCCGGTCTAGCCGGTGTCCGCCTGCTCGCCGTGGACGACCAATCCTGGAGGAAACCGATGACCGCGCCCACGTTCCCGTCTCAGCCCTGGAAGCTGATGTACTACTGCCACGACACCTATGGCCTCGGCCACTTGCGCCGGACGCTGACGCTGGCTGGACATCTGCGCCAGCGGGAGCGCGGCGCCAGCCAGTTGATCGTCACCGGCTCGCCCGTGGCCAGCAGCTTTCCCTACCCGGCCGGGGCCGACTACGTCAAGCTGCCCGCGGTCATCAAGACCGGGGCCGGCCAGTACGAGGGCCGCACGATCGCGACGGCGTTTGGCGTCGTGCGCGACATGCGCCAAGACATTCTCCTCAGCGCCGCTCGCCACTTCAAGCCGGACGTATTCATTGTCGACCACGCTCCGGGCGGCCTGGCGGGCGAAGCGGTCGCCAGCCTGCGCCATCTCAAGGAGCAGGTGCCGGCGGCGAAGCTGGTGGTCGGTCTTCGTGATGTCATCGACGAGCCGTCGCGCGTCCGCGCCGCCTGGTCCAAAGAGGGCGTCTACGAGCTGCTCGACGATATTTACGACCTGATCCTGGTCTACGGCCGGCGTGATCTCTACGATGTGGTTGCCGAGTACGGTCTCTCGCCGCGAGCGGCCGCCAAGACCCGCTTCGTCGGCTACCTGCAGCGGGCGGCGGGGCTCCGTTCCCCGGCGGCGATTCGGGCCAGCCTTCCGCTCAAGACAGATACGTTGGTGGTAGTGACAGCTGGCGGCGGCGGCGATGGCAAAGAGCTGTTCCGGACGACTCTCGCCGCCCTGCGCGACCGGTCGCGGCCGGCTTCCTTCGATTGCTTGCTCGTCGGTGGGCCGTTGATGCCCGAGGTAGACCAGGCCGAGCTGCGGCGCCTGACCAACGGCTGGGCCAAGCTGCATTTCCTGGACTTCGCGGAAGACATGATCAGCTACATCGCCGCCGCCGATGCGGTCGTCACGATGGGTGGCTACAACACGATCTGCGAAGTCCTGTCCCTCCGGCGTCCCTCGATCGTCGTGCCGCGGGTGACGCCGCGGACCGAGCAGTTGATCCGGGCCGAAGCGCTCAGCCAGCGCGGTCTGATCCGCATGCTCCACCCGGACGACCTCACTCCCGGCCGGCTGCTCGAAGAGCTTGACGCCCTGCTCGCCGCTCCTGCCGCCTCCCGGCGCTGGTTGCCGATGGACGGCCTGACCGGCGTCGCCCGCGAGGTGGGCCAATTGCTGCGGCGAGAGCCGACCCCGACCCGCGTCTACTCGAACGTCTGGGCGGCGGCGGCGCCCCCCCAGATGCTGGCGACGATCTAGGCGGCTGGCAGACGCTTAGCGACGCCGGCCAAAGGATTCGTTGCCCCAACCCGCCCATCTTACGTCGACCGATAGAGGAGAGCCCGATGACCACGCGGCCCGCGCAATCAACCTCCCCCACGACACCCCAAGCGGCGGCCGGCAGCGACGGCTCGGTCGCCTACATTTTGAAGATGTACCCGCGATTCTCGGAGACATTCATTCTCAACGAAATCCTCGAGCTCGAGCGGTCAGGCATGGATCTGCGAATCTTTTCGCTCAAGAAGCCCGACGACGGCCGTTTTCACGCCGATGTGGCACGGGTCCGGGCCCCGGTCGCCTACCTCCCGGAATCACCGCTGGCCGCTCCTCGTCCCTACCTGGCGGCGCATCGGGAGGTGTTTGGCTGGGATCGCGTCCGCTACCTGCGCGTCCTGGGGCGGGTGCTAAAGCGACGGAGC
>JACCYK010000196.1 GCA_013696525.1 Chloroflexia bacterium | reverse complement strand
CCCTCCGGCACCGCTCGCGTCGTTGGTTGCGTGAGTTGGGCGATCGCCGGCTTCACCAACGGAAGGCCGCCGGCAGCGTTGCTCGCGAACCAGCCAATCCCCATTAGCTTCCTTTAGGATGCTTTCGTGAAGGCAGCTGGGTGTCTTTAGCGCCCAGCGACGCCCAGACGGCGATCGCGGGGGATACGTGCAGCGAGGGACGAATCCACGATGAAAACGATCCTCGTGGTTGAAGATGATCCGAATATCGCCCGCCTGATCCGCGATTACCTGCACCAGGCCGGCTTCCGGGTGCTGGCGGCCGCCGATGACAATCGCGCCCTGGCCCTCGCCGCCGACGCCGAGCCCGACCTGGTCGTGCTCGATCTCGGCCTGCCAGGGCGGGACGGGCTCGACGTCATGCGCGAGCTGCGTCGCGCCTCCGGCGTCCCGATCATCGTCGTTACCGCCCGCGGCGAGGAGACCGACCGCATTGTCGGGCTGGAACTGGGCGCCGACGATTACGTGGTCAAGCCGTTCAGCCCAAAGGAACTGGTGGCCCGGGTGCGCGCCATCTTCCGCCGGCTGGAGGCCCAGCACGAGCCGCGGGACCTGCTCCGGGCCGGCGAGGTCGAGATCGATGTCGCCCGCCACCGGGTCATGGTCGGCGAGCATCCGATCGAGCTGACGGCGACCGAGTTCGAGCTGCTGGTCACCATGGTGCGGGAGCCGGGCCGGGTCTTCACCCGCGGCCAACTGCTCGACGCCCTGCACGGGGTCGCCCTCGAATCGTATGAGCGAGCGATCGATGCGCACATCAAGAATATCCGGCGCAAGCTGCAACCGGTGCCCGGCGCTCCCCAACACATCCAGACGGTCTATGGCGTCGGCTATCGCTTTGCCGATACCCTCTCATCATGAACAACGAGCAGCGCCCGAACCCGTTCCGGCCGCGTGGCGGCGGCCGCCCGTCCTGGTGGCCCGAGGGCGAGCCCTGGCCGCCGAGCCGGGGTCCGGGGCACGGCGGCCAGGGGTGGTTCCTGCGCCGCATGCTCTTTGTCCTCGGCGGCTTGTTGCTCTTTGCCTTTATGACCGGGATCGTGATCGGGCACCTGGCGGCGGAAGGTGACGGCGAGCCGTCGCGGTCGGGGCCGCCGGGCCTGGTCTTGCTGATGGCGATGGTCCTGGTCTTTTTCCTCGGCCGGCGCTTTGTCCGGCGCACGGCGGCCCCCATCGGCGATGTGATGTCGGCTGCCCGTCGCGTGGCGGCGGGTGACTATTCGGCCCGCGTCACGCCGAAGGGCAACCGGGAGGTCCGTGATCTGGCCGAATCGTTCAATACCATGATCGCCCGGTTGCACTCGAATGAAACGTTGCGCCGCAACCTGCTGGCCGATGTCGCGCACGAGCTGCGGACGCCCCTCTCGGTGATCCAGGGCAACGTCGAGGGCATGCTGGACGGCATCTACCCGCGAGATGACACGCACCTGACGCCGATCCTGGATCAGACCGCGGTCATGTCCCGGCTGCTCGACGACCTGCGCACCCTGTCCCTGGTCGAGGCCGGCGTCTTCAAGCTGCACCGGGAGCCAACCGACCTCGAGGAGTTGGTCGCGGACCTGATCGCCGCCCACGGCCCCCGCGCCCATCAGCTCGGCATTACCCTGACCGGGACGGTGCCCGACATGCCGCTGGTCGAGCTCGACCCCGTCCGCCTGCGCCAGGTCCTCGAAAATCTCCTCGCCAACGCGTTGCGCTACACGCCGCTGGGCGGCACGATCCGGATCGACGTCTTTTGGGATGGCCGGGCGGTCTTCCTCACGGTGGCCGATACCGGCATCGGCATCGCCGCCGAGCATCTGCCACACCTCTTCGATCGCTTCTGGAAATCGGCCGATTCCGGCGGCAGTGGCCTCGGCCTGGCGATCGCGCGGACGCTGGTGGAGGCGCACGGCGGCCAGATCCACGCCGAAAGCGTCCCCGGCCGGGGCACCACGCTCCGGATTCAACTGCCGATCCCGGCCCCGGCGGTCGTGTCTCGGTAGCCGCACCTGCCCGCGCCCGTGCCGCGGCGTTGCTCCGTTCCCATGGTTGAGCGGTGACGCCGGTCTTCGCGGAACAATGTGAGCTGCTAGTTCGCCCGCGACAGACGGCATTTGCTACGATTGACGAATGACGCGCGTGAAAGGCTGGCGCCATGGACATCGTGATCGACGATCTGGAAACGATTCGCTTGCTGCACGAGATGATGGAGCTAACCGGCGAGACGATGGAAGAGGCGGTCTTTATATCGGTCGAACAGAAGCTCCAGCTCCTCCGCGACGAAAAGACCTCTGGGCAGTTGGCGGCCGAGGATTGGGCGCGGGTCCTCGCCCACCGGCGCCGGATCAGCGAGGCGGCAACCGAGCCGGCCGAAACGTCACGCACCAATGAGGTAGCTGACGAACCGCCCGCGGAAGCGACAGAATAAGGAGACATCTCATGACAATGAGCATCAAACGAACCCAAACGCGACGATTAATTGACGAGTTGGCCGTCCGCGGTGACGAGCATCCGAACCCCGCGTTGTCCGATACGGTGGAGAAACGGATTGACCGGCCGCGTGAAGAGGCTCAGAGTAAGAAACGAGCGGACCTCCGCGCGACCCTCGACGACCTCACGCCAAGGCTCAAAGATGCGCCGAACTCTTGGGATATCGATGCGTTGCTTTACGTTGAGCGTGGATTGCCTCGAACTGATTGACGTGGACTGAACGCGAACGGAACGGAACGGAGGTCGCTTCGATGGTCATTAGTGTTCGTCAACCCGCAACCGGCCAAACTGCCCGCGATCTGGCCGAACAGACAAGTGAGAACATGACGACAGCCGTCGTCGTTGCCTTGCGGGAGCGAATCGTTCGGTTGCAAGCCCCTGGCGACAATGACCGTCGCCGGGACGAGTTACAAGCGCTTGCGGACCGCCTGGCGGCTCGGTTCAAAGAGCCCTATCGGTCGCTCGATCACGGTGAGTGGCTGTATGACGAGGACGGACTGCCCCGGTGATCGTCGATGCGTCAGCACTGCTCGCGATTGTTCGCAAAGAGTCACTGTCGGCCGTCTGTTTTCAGGCTCTCCTAGACGCAAAACTCATACGAATCTCGGCCGCCAATTATCTTGAAGCCGCCTTGGTGGTCGATGGTTTGCGAGATTCTGCGGCGAGCGAGGAACTTGATGAGTTGCTCGGCAGATTTTCGGTCGTGATCGAACCGGTGACGGAGGTCCAGGCGAGAATCGCGCGGGAAGCGCACCGCCGGTTCGGCCGGGGGAGTGGGCATCCTGCGAGGCTGAACTTTGGCGATTGCTTCGCCTACGCCCTAGCCTAGGAGCAGGATGAGCCGTTGCTCTTCATCGGTCAGGACTTCGTGCATACCGACATTGGACGAGTGCTGAGTTAGGGGTGGCCAGCGATGGCCGCGCCACCGGCTCATCGACACCTACCCGCATTACGATCTGGCCGTGGCCATCAGGGAGAATGCGAGCGGCACCCGGTGGCGGCCCGGCCCGAACTGCCAAAGGCCGGTCGCCGGATCAACCACCATGCTCGGGAATTGCTGCCAAGGAATCTGTTCGTGCTCATGCAGGAACGTGAGATCAAGCCCGGCATCGCGGACGGCCATGACGAAGTCGGACATCGGATGAACCCATTCCCGGGAGGCGGCATTGGCCACGATCGTAGGGTCTCCGGAGTAGGAGAGCGGGGCGTCGTACTCGATCGGCTGGTCGATCGGGGTCCGCCAGTTTTGGAAGACAACCATGTGGGGGGCGCCGGTCGGGCCGGTCTCCTCCTCCAGCATCCCCATCATGGGATGACTATCGATCACATAGAGCCGGCCGCCGGGATTGAGCATGGAAGCGGCAGTCGCGATCCAGCGGCCGACATCCGGGATCCAACAGAACACTCCCCAGCTCGCGAAGACGAGATCGAAGGTGCCGGCGACAAGCTGCCGCGTGTCGTAGACGTTGCCCTCGACAAACGTGACGGGAAGGTTGGTGTCAACGGCGAGCTGACGCGCCGTTTCGATGGCACGGGGTGAGAAATCCAGCCCGGTGACGCGGGCGCCGCGCCGGGCAAACGTGATGCAGTCCAAGCCGAGGTGACATTGCAGGTGGAGGAGCGACAAACCGGCAACGTCTCCCAGCTCCGCGGCCTCAATCGGCGTCAGGGTGTCGCCGCCAGCCCGCAGGCGGTCGAGATCGTAGATCTCGGGGCGATTGGTCGAATGGATCTCGGCGTAATCATTCCAGTGGGCCCGGTTGATGGCAAAGTCGTCGTCTGGCTGACTCATGTCGCTCTCCCTTCCACCATTCAGGTGTGCGTCAGAACCGGTGACGTCTAGCTTAGCGCGCCGCGTCGCTATTCGCACCACGGGTTCGGGAGCGCCCCAGCGCCCCACCCAGCGCCAGATCCTCCGGCAGGAACGAGCCTGGGCGGTCCTCAGATGGATCGGCCAGGCTCGGCAGGGCCACCGCCGACCCCGTGGCGCCGCCGGTTGCTATGGGAACGAGTCAGCTTGCTGCCGTCCCGCGGTGATAGGGCAGCGAGCGCACCCGTTCGCCGGTGGCGGCGAACAGGGCATTGGCCACTGCGGGCGCGACCGGCGCCACGCCGATCTGGCCGGCGCCGGTTGGTGATTCCAGTGTCGGCACGATATGCACCTCGACCCGCGGCATCTGGTCGATCCGCAGCACCCGGTAGTCGTCGAAGGTGGTTTGCTCGATGATTCCCTCGTCGAGCGTGATCGCGCCGTAGAGCAGCGTGCCAAGGCCCCAGGCGACGCTGCCCTCGACCTGGGTGCGAACAATGTCGGGGTTGATGGCGACGCCGCAGTCTATGGCGCAGACCACGCGATCAACGTGGAAGGTGCCGTCGTCCCGCGTGGTCACCTCCGCTACCATCGCCGCCGAGCTTTGAAAGCCGTAATGAACGGCGAGGCCGCGACCGCGCCCCGCCGGCAACGGATCCCCCCAGCCGGCGCGCTCGGCTGCCAGCTCCAGGGTTCGCGGTTGGCGCGGGTGTTGCGCGAAGGCGGTCGGGCGGTCGGCCTCGGCGATCGCCAGCACGTCGATCGCCTTCTCGTTGGGATCGCGGGCCAGCAGGGATTGGCGCAACTCCAGCGGATCGCGCCCCGTCGCCCGCGCGACATCGTCGAGGACGGTTTCGACCGTGTAGGCGGTGTGGGTGGCCGACGTGCCGCGCAACGTGTTCGGCGGTACCCCGGTCTCGGTGGTATGCAGGTCGACGAGAATGTTCGGAATGTCGTACGGCGTGTTCGCGGCGCCGTCGACCGAGACGAAATCGACCCCGTTGACCGGCTCGAAGGGGAAGATCGACTGGCCGACGATGCGGTGATGCCAGGCGGTGATGTCGCCCGCCTCGTCCAGGCCGACCGTCACCCGATGCAGGTACATCGGCCGGTAGGTGCCATGCCAGAAGTCGTCCTGGCGAGTCCAAATCAGCTTCACCGGGGCCGCCCCGGCGATCGCGCGGGCGATCTCGACCGCTTCAACCGGGGAGCTTGAGCGGCCGAAGTTGCCGCCGGCATAGATCGCGTGGACAACGACGTGCTCCAAGGGGAGGCCGAGGAGCTCGGCGGCCCCTTCCTGGCTGAACTGAACGTTGCCGTCGCCCGACCACATCTCGCAGCGATCCAGTGATATACGGGCGACGGCGGCCGAAGGCTCCAACGGGGCGTGCGCCAGATACGGGTACTCGAAATCCGCGGTAATCGTCCGCGCCGCCTCGGTCAGGGCCCGTTCGACATCGCCATCGCGCCGTGCCACGTCCCCCGGCAGGTCCAGCAAGGCCCGATACTCCGCCAGCAAGTCAGCGCTGCTTCGCATTTCCGCCGCGGTGTCGTCCCAGTCAACGCTGAGCGCCTCACGTCCCTGCTGGGCCGCCCAAAAGGTGTCGGCCACGACGGCGACGCCGGTCGGGATCTCGACCACATGACGCACGCCAGGCGTGGCCAGCGCGGCGTCGGCCGCGAAGCCGCGGACCGTGCCGCCGAACCGCGGCGAGCGGGCGACGACGGCGGTCAGCATGCCGGGCAGCTCGATGTCGATCGCGAATCGCGCGGTGCCGTCGATCTTTGCTGGACTGTCGAGCCGGCGGATGCCCTCGTGGCCGATCAACCTGAAGTGGGCGGGGTCCTTGAGCGTGACGTCCTCGGGCACCGGCTGCATTGCCGCCGCCGTCGCCATCTCGCCAAACGTGGCCCGCTGGCCCGAGCCGCTATGGCGAAGGACTCCCCGCTCGACCGTGATCTCCGCCGCCGGCACCTGCCAGGCATCCGCCGCGGCCGCGACCAGCATCGCTCGTCCGGTCGCGCCGGCCTGGCGATACTGCTCGTAGGAGTTGCGCACTCCATTGCTGCCGGC
>JACCYK010000191.1 GCA_013696525.1 Chloroflexia bacterium | reverse complement strand
CAGCCAAACTCGCCCCAGGTCTCGCGAAATCGCATGACCAGAAAGTCGCGATTCACCAACAGCTCGAAGAAGTCGCCGGCCGGACGGTTCCAATATTCCTGTAATTGCAGGATCTGGCTCAGCCCGTCGAAGTTGCCGTAAGTACGGAACATAAAGAGGTACCACGGCAATACGAGGATGATCGTCGGCACGAGCACGCAAAGGCCACGCCCAACCCAGTCTCTGACGTTCTTCCAGCCAACAGCGCTGATGATGGCCACCGCGATGACCGGCGCCCCGATCAGGGAGGTCGATTTGGCGAGGACCGCCAGGCCAAGCGCAACGCCGAGCCAGAGGCAGGTCCGCACCGGGAATCGAGCTCGAATGCCGCGAACAATGAGAAATGCGACCCAGGAGAACAGCGCCACGGCGGCGATGTCGTTGTTGATCATCGCGGCCTCGTACGAGACCTGCGGCTGGAACGCAACAAAGGTCGGCACCGTTACCTGCATGAAGGCATCGGTTGGAAACAGCTCTCGGGTGAGGCGAAAGGCCAAGAATACGGTGATGAGACCGAACGGGATGGCGAACAACCGGAGCACATACTGCCGCGCCACCAGCGACCAGTCTTGTACCGCGCGGTAGACCGGGACCAGCAGCGCGTAATAGAGCGGGGGATGGTTCGCGGTGTACTGAAAGCCGGTCGGGTAAAGCTGGCCGAGATAGGTCACCATCCGTGGCGGCGTTCGAGCCCAGTCCCAATCGGTTGGCTCGCAGTGCCAGCTCACCGTATAGCGGCAGAACGGGTACAGCGTGCTCGGTAGTTGGTCGAAGCTCGTATCGTCGCGGTTTTGTGCCGCCGCTTGCCAGTCTTCCAGGACCGGCAACACCGGAATTCGGCCCTCGGTCGCGAGCAGCTCGATGTAGCTGTAATGGGCGACCTCGTCGTGCCCGCTAAATGGCTGGAACGCAATGGCGAACAACAACTGCTTAAAGAAATACAAGAGAAGCAAGCCGCCAATGAACCAGGAGATCGGCGTCCCACCGGCCCTGGATCGCCTGATGGCTGGTTGGGAACCCTGGCTGTCGGGCCGCTCGGATTCGCTGGAGGTCACCGGCGCTTCAGCCAAGGCCAGCCTCGTTCAGTCTCTCGATCGACTCGACCGCGACCGCTACGTCCGGCTCCCGGCGCCGACGGGCTCTTCCACCCGCTTGATCTCGTGGTACTCCTTCTCGGCGTTGACCTGATCGAGATCGTGCCGCTCACCAAGGATGTTCTTGGCCGCCAGCAACCCGGTCTCGATGGAATGATCGGTGTTGTTGTAGCGGAAGGAGCCCCCGCGCCCAATGTACTGGAGGTTCTCGAAGGTGGCGATGTAATCCTTGACGGTCGCCAGCGGCTTCTCGTACCCAATCACATAGGACGGATAGGCGCGTGGGGCCCGGACCGTGAACCCGCCGATCACCTCGTCCCGGGTGATAAAGTCCAGATCGTTGATGAGATGGGCAATTGTCTGTTCGACGAGCTGGTCCTCCGACATGGTCCAGATATGGTCGCCCCGCGTGCAGAAATACTCCACCACCAGCGACGTGAAGTCGTCGCTCGGCACCATGTCCGGGCTCCAGTTCTTTGGCTCATGGAACCGGCCAAACAGGATATTCCGGTCATGGACATAGAGCCAGGTATCGTGCGTCACCTGACGCTTCTTCAGCATCACGTTGACGGTGATGATGTCCCGGAACTTCAGCTGCTTGGCGGCTTCAAGCACCTCGGGCAGCGCCGGCGGGTCCATGATCCGGGCTAGGTGCGTGAGCGGGATCGACGAGATGAAGTTGTCACCCTCGATCCGCTCGGTCGTACCGCCGACGGTGGTGAATTGCTCGCCTTCGAGCCGCTTCGTCTCGCCCCCGGATTGGACCGTGACCGCTTGCACCCGGCCACGATGATGATGCACCGCGACGACTTTCGATTCCAGCGCGACCTCGTTGCCGCGATCGACGATGGCATCCGTCATCCGCTCGGGCAAACGGCCAAATCCCCCGCGGGGGTACATGAACTCGTCGATCAGGCTGACGACCTTCCCTTTCGATGGGATCACCGCGTCCTTAACGGCGGTCATCAGCGACATCCCTTTGGTTCGCTGCGACACCCAATCGCCGCTCATCTGATCACAGGGCAGGCCCCAGACCTTTTCGGAATAGCGTTGGAAGAAGAGCCGGTACAGCGTCGGCCCATATTGGTCGATGTAGGCATCCTCCATCGACAGGATCGGCTTCGCGCCCGAGCGCTGCTTCGCCCGGTTCAGCCCGTAGTCGGCGACGGCCCGCGCCGCCGTCACCGGACCGATCGCCTTCAACGCGTTGGAGATTTTCAGGGGATAATCGACGTACTTGCCGTCAAAGTAGATGCGGCTGATCCGGTTGACCCAGAGCAACTCGTCGGCGATCACTTCGCGAAAGAGATCGTTCAGTTCCTCGCTCTTCGTGAACCAGCGGTGGCCGCCAATGTCAAACTTAAACTCGCCGTACTCGGTCTGATGCCGGATTGTCCGCGACAGACCGCCGACGAATGGCGCCCGCTCGAGCACCAGGGTTGGGATCCCGGCCTTGCTCAGCACGTAGGCGGAGCACAACCCGCCCGGCCCCGCGCCCATCACGATCGTCTTGGCCGGGGAGGAGCTTCGGTGAGTCCCGTTCTGAGACGAGCCGGACCCACCGCTTGATCGACCGTTCTCGGAATGCTGCATCGCGGTTCAGTCCCTCCGTTGGCTTCTCCGAGCGGCCAACCGCGTGGTGTGTAACAGGCAATCCAGCCACATGCCGCCGGAATTGCGCGGGCTGGTGAGCGGCGCGGACGCAAAAGACGCCTAAGTGTATATCATCGCCCGCTCGTCGCCCGCCTACGGCATCGTGACAACTTGCCCCGTTCGCCCCGTCGGACATCAAGCGGTCGCGTGACCATTGGCCGTCGTGACGGGACAAATGCAGTTTTGGTGCCAGCACCCACCTGGTCCAAGGCGGCCGGGACGCTTCAGCGGGCGCGCTATTTTCGCCAGGTAATCATATTGTTCAGGCCAAAATTCCAGATCGCCGCGAGCCCGGCGCCGACCAGGTTCGCCAACAAGTAGTGGATGCCATGACCGTGCAGAAAGAGCAGGATGCCGGCGTTGATCAGCAAGCCGCCGGAGTTGATGGTTCCGTACATCACCGCCCGCTGCCCCACCCGGCCATGACCCCGGTCATGCCAGGTCCACAGCTCATTGAGGGTGAAGGTCACGATCATCGAGATCACGATTGAGACTGGAGATGCCAACGCCAGCGCGACATCCGTCATGCTCACCAGGAGGTACAGCATTCCCTGGTTCACGACCAGGCCAATGGCGCCGACGACGACGAATTTCTGAAACCGCTGCGTCAGCGTCCACACCCGGAGGGCCGGTCGGGTCCAGCTTTCCGTCGATTGCATCCGAAATCTTACTCCCAGAAGACGACCGGACGATCGGCGGCGCCAATGAACGGCAGGCGAGATCAGCAACGCACCAACGATACCATGACGTTCGTGACAAAGATAACAAATCCTCGGATGGCGTTGCGTTCGTCGGCCCGGTGAGCTCCGGATGCAAACAAGAGGGACCGAGTGAACGCCTCGGTCCCTCTTTCCAATTCAATTCTCGACCGGTTCAACCGCCGTTCTCAGTGGCCGGCAGCATCCGTCGCGGCCAAACCCCGCCTGGGCGTCATCCCTAGCGGGCGCTTAGTCGGACACCGGGCTTGCCTCTGCCTCCGGGCTGGCCGCCGGGCCGGCCACCCGCTCGCTGAGCAGATCGAAGGCGGCTTGCAATTGGGCGTCTGGATGCGGTTCTTCATTGATATTCGCGGTCTCGGTCTCATCGCTGGGGCGACTGACGCTGACGTCGGCCGGTAGCTCAACCGCGATATCGGGCTCGACGCCCTCTCTCCAGATCTGGTCGCCATCGGCTGTCAGCCACAGCGCGGTGCCCAGCAGGACGATCGAGCCATCCGGCTGCTCGAACGGGGTCAGGACGGTGCCCGTGCCAAAGGTCGTCTCTCCGAGCAGCGTGGCGCGATCATTGTCGCGAAGCGAACCACTGACGATCTCCGCCGCCGAGGCCGATCCTTCATTGACCAAGACCACCAGCGGATCCTCCAACCAGAGGCCGTCGTAGCCAATGGTCTTCACCGGATAGGGATCTTGATCCGCCGTCTGGTACTGGAAGATGGTGTTGCCTTCCTCCATGAACTGGCTGGCGACGCCAATCGCCTCGGACACGAGCCCGCCCGGATTATCGCGAAGATCGAGGACGATGCCGACCGCCCCCGCCTCCCGCGCCGCCTCCAGCGCGGTTTGCAGCTCGCGGGTTACCCCAACATCGAAGCGGGCAATGCGCACATGGGCCAGGTCATCCGGCAGCATCCGCCAACTCACGGAGATGACAACAATCCGGCGGCGAATGAGGTCCACGGTGTAGACCTCGTCGTCGGGCCGGCGCAGCGTCAGCTGGACGCCCGTGCCTTCCTCACCGCGGACTTCCTGGCCGATCTCGAAGACCTCGAGTCCGTCGATCGACTCCCCGTTCACCTCGATCAGAATGTCCCCGGATTTGATGCCGGCCTCAAGGGCAGGAGAATTGTCGATCGGCGCGATGACGACGACGTTGCCGTCACGCTCCCCAATCTCAATCCCAACCCCGGTGAATTCACCCAAGCTGGATTCGTTGAATTGCTCGGCTTGCTCAGGGGAGAGGAACGCGCTGTGTCCCTCGTCGCCCAACGCCTCGACCATGCCGGCCGCCGCCCCATAGATCAGGTCTTCGTCCTCGGTCTCATCGGCTAAGACCCACTCGTTCTGGATAAGGTCCCAGGTCGATTCAAGCACATCGAAGTCTTCGTGCTCGGTAAAGGTATCGGCCGCTCCCGCCGGTAGCGAGCCGCGAAGGACCGTGCGGTCGATGCCGATCCCGGCGCCAAAGACCGCGAGGATGACGACGACGTTGAGCAGCCGAGAGGAGAGCCGCGACCGGGTGGTCGAACGTGGGCTAGCTTCCTCCCGCGATAGAAAAGGTTGGAACACGATACAAACTCCTTCGAACCGTTGCGATCACAATAAGGATCTCAGGCAGGCGATGAGATCAAGTCTGAACGACGCCGAACAAGCCGGACATCCAACTAGTGTACGTCGATTCAGAGGTGCCGGTTCCGTTTCGATGCGGTATTCCTTCTCCAACGAACCAAACCGCGTGCGAGACCACATGCTCCGGCCCCGGTCCCGTGGCGCTCGCGGCGTACGGTCGGTTTGGTCGCTACGCTAATACCGATGCGGCCGCGTGCACCGGCGTCGACCAATGGCGATACCGTGGATCTTGGCCACGCAGGACCGCGTGGAAGGCGTGCTCGAGGTCCCGGCTGATCGTCCCCTGCCGGCCGTCACCGATCTGGTATTTATCAATCTCGGTGATCGGCGTGATCTCGGCGGCCGTACCGCAGGTGAATACCTCATCGGCCAGGTACAGCTCGGTCCGGTCCACCGCCCGCTCGATGACTTCCAGACCCAGGACCTCGCGAGCCAGAACCATCAGGGCATCACGCGTGATGCTCTCCAGAATGCTGCTCGTCACATGCGGCGTGATCAACTTCCCGTCGGCCACGAACATGACACACGCCCCCGGCGCTTCAGCCACCGTGCCGCCCGTGTTCAGCAGGAGGCCAATATCATAGCCATGCGCCCTAGCCTCCATGCTGGCGAGCTGGCCGTTTCGGTAGTTGGACAGGTTCTTAATTCGGGGTGGCATCACCTCGTCCGAGATCCGGCGCCAGCTGCTGACGGCGGCCGTCTGGGTGACGCCGGTTTTGAGGTGACTCGGCATCCGACTGGTGTTGATCAGGAGCCCCGCTTCACCGCCCACCTCGGAGAATCGTTTGCCCGCGACATTGGCGGTATAGGCCAGCGGCCGGATGTAAGTGTCTTCTCGAACCTCGTTCATTCGCAGCAGCTCGACAATGATCTCGGTCAGCTCTGGCAGTGAGTAGTCGAGCCGCAGCCGGACCAAAGCCATCGACTTCTTCAACCGCGCCAGGTGCTCTTGCAACCGGAAGATGACGACGTCCTGATCGGACGACGGGTTCGCGTAGGCTCGAATTCCCTCAAAGACCGCGCCGACCGTGGACCAACCCAATTCGGTGACGTGAACGGTCGCGTCGTCCCAGGCAACGTACTTCCCGTTCCACCAGATGTAGGCCGGATGCTTGCTCTGCTCGGTCATCCTCTGCTCCAACCTTCCCCGTGACGTGCATGTCTGGATGAGAACTATACCCGCCAGGGTGCGCTCGTCACATCTCGGCACATCAACCGAGCCCTGGCGTCTGGCGCGACCGCTCCTAACCTATGCGGGATGGTAGGCGACCCAGAGCGCCGCTTCCCGGCGGCGCTCTCGGCCTTGCCAACGACTGGCGCACGTCCCGCGGTTACGGCCGGCCGGAGATGGCAATCTCCTCGAACATCCGAACATAGATGTTTCCGTCCGGCACCGAGAATCCTTGTGAGTTCTGGGGGATATCCAGCAGCCACGGCTTGAAAGCGTTCTGGTCGACGCGGTACACGATTGGAATGTAGCCGACGTCTTCTTGGATAATCCGCTCAGCTTCCGCGTAGAGGTCGAGCCGGGCATCTGGATCGAGCTCGGCCTTCGCCTCGATGCAGACGGCATCAAACTCGTCGTTCGCCCAGGCTTGCCGCTTCGAGCCCGCTGGCTTGGCCCCGTAGAACATGTCGAAGTAGCCGTTGTCCGGATCCGGGTAGTCATACCACCAGCGAATCCAGACGAGCTGGTCCCGGTTCTCGAGCAGCCGCGGCCGGAAGGTTGGCTCGCCGACCAGCTTCTCGATATTGATCGTCATCCCGAGGTTCTGCTGAAGCTGGTCGATGATGTCGTTCAGCATCAGGTCGGAGTTGAAGATCTCTTCTTCACCCCGCATCAAGACGGTGATGTCCGGCCAGTTCTGGCCGCCTTCGAATT
>JACCYK010000180.1 GCA_013696525.1 Chloroflexia bacterium | reverse complement strand
CGCCGGAATGAGGAGAGAAGCGCCGGCGGCGTAGGATCCCTCCAGGTCGTGATCGCTCGTGATCAGCACCTCACCCGCTTCGATCACGATCACGCGGATTCCGTTCGTCGCGCCGGCCACCGCGTCGCCCGCCGCGAGCGTGTAGCGTTCGAGGCGCAGCGATGCCGGGTTCGCCGGCGTCTGGTCGATGGGAATGATGGCGCGGGCCGTGAGCGTGACACCGTCCGGGTACGGCGCGACAAGGCTGCCAATTTCCGGCGATGCGGCGGCGGGCTCCTCCGTCGAACCTTGTTGCCGCATCCCGGAGACCGACGCCAGGCCGAGCGGTGGCGCGGTGACCACCAAGATGAGCACCGTCACGAAAAGGAGGGTCGCGATTCGTTGTTGCCGCACACGAACACCCTTCGGCCACGTCGATCGCAAACGGTACGAGCCGGTTTCCGACCTGGATGATACAACCGCTGTCACCAGATCATCGAACCGTCCCCGCCCGAAATGTGACAGGATTGTGAAGAGTTGGGGAAACGTTGGTAACGCGGCGACCTTACCCTGGAGACATCATGAAGACAGCCGCGTCGGGACCAAGCCGGGCCAGGGATTGAGCAATGACGAGGACTCGTCGATGAGAGTGCTCGTCGCCCCGTTGGCGATGGTTGCCGTCGCGGCGCTGAGCTACGGCGTCATGGCCGTGGTGCAGGTGACAGCCGCGACCGAGCAGACCCCGACCCGGTTTGTCCGGCTCCAGGGAGCCACCGAGGCGACGATCCAGCTCAAGCTCGATGCCGGGGTCCTGCGGCTGGCCGGGGCCTCGATGGCCGCCGGCGGGATTGTGGACAGCTCCGAGTTGCTACGCGGGGAGCTCGATTACGAGGACGATCAGGCGCCGGAGATCGACTATGAACTGGCGGACGGGGGCCGCACGGGCCGCCTCGTCATTGCCTCGCCTCGCTCAAGCTCGCTCTGGTCCTGGTCGCCGAGTGAGCAGCGGTGGGCGCTCTACGTCAACCCCGCCGTGCCGACCGAGCTCACGGTGGAGCTCGGCACGGGAAGCGCCGAGCTCGTGCTGGGCGGGATGCTGCTGACCGATCTCAACCTGACGGCAGGATCCGGGAACGTCATGCTTGACCTGACGGGAGACTGGCGAACCAGCTTAAGCGGCAAGCTCGAAATTGGCGCTGGCGACGTGACGATCCGGGCGCCGCGTGACACGGGGGTCAGGATCACCGTGGAGCAGGGGGTTGGCACGGTCCGCGGGTCCGCCTTCACCGAGGTCGATGGCGCCTACATCAACGACGCCTATGGCTCGACCGCCAGCGAAATAGACATCCAGATTGAGCAGGGAGCCGGTTACATCGAGTTGTCAGAACCGTAGCGCCGGCCGCCGCTTCAGGCACTGGCGCCGCCGGCTTGGACCTTGAGCCCATCCCCGCGCCGGACGAAGTCGACGGCTTCGCTGAAATCGTCCAACGGAAACGTGTTCGTAATCATCAGATCGGCGCGGATGGCGCCGGCCGCCAGGATGTCGATCGCGGGGCCGTACGATTTCAGCACCGCCATCGTCCCCAGAATGGTGATCTCTTCGTTGTAGATCCGGTAGGCGTCGTAGGCGGCGGTCTCTCCCGGCGGGCAGACCCCGAAGAGCAGGAGCTTGCCGCGCCGCTTGACCGCGTCGATCGCTCGCTCGGCGACCTTCGTCACGCCCGTCGCTTCGATCACGTTGTCGAAGCCGCGTGGCTCCGCGTCGCGCACCGCCTCCCAGGACGTCCCGACCAGATCGAAGCCAAAGGCGTCTCGCGCCCGATTGAGGCGGCCCTGGTTGATATCGACGATCGCGACGCGGGAGGCGCCGTTGAAGCGAGCCACCTGAGCGTTGAGCAGGCCCATCGGCCCTGCCCCATAGACGAGGTAGCTCTCGCCAACCTCCGGGTGCAGACGGTGGAAGCCGCGGACCACACAGGAGAGTGGCTCGATCAGCGACGCCGTCGCCAGGCTCATCCCGGCCGGCAGCGGATAGACGGTGCGGGCCGGAATCGCTAGGTACTCGGCAAAGCCGCCTTGGGCCGTGATCCCGACCGCGGCCCACCGCTCGCAGAGATTCGCCATCCCGCGTTGGCAAAAGTAGCAGGCGCCACAGTTTAGCGTTGGATCGACCCCGACCAGGTCGCCCCGCTTGAAGCCCGTGACGTTCTTGCCAAACGCCATTACCTCGCCCCCGAATTCGTGGCCGGGGACGACCGGATACTTGGTAGGCGGGAACTCACCGTCGATGATGTGCAGGTCGGTGCCGCAAATGCCGCAGGCGCCGGTTCTGATCAGAACCTCGTCCGGGCCGGGCTCCGGGGTCGGCACATCCACCACGCGAATCGCTCTCGGTTCATCAACCACGACTGCCCGCATTGGGAAACTCCTCACTCACGCGGCGCTGATCTTACTTGATCGCGCCCATGGAAAGACCGCGCACCAACTGCCGTTGGGCGATCCAGCCGACGATGACGATTGGGAGCACGGCCATCGTGCTCGATGCCGCCAGCTTGGCCCAAAAGAACCCCTCGCTGGTGACGAAGCGGACCAGAAAGATGGGCACCGTCGCGGTCCCGATCGCGGCCAGGCTGACCGCGAAGAAGAACTCGTTCCAGGCAAAGATGATCGAGATAAAGGCCGTGGCGACGAGACCGGGCACCGCCATCGGCAGCAGGATCTGGGTGATCTCGCGCCACGGGCCGGTGCCGTCAACCCTGGCGGCATCGATGATTTCCCGCGGCACTTCCTCGAAGAACGAGCGCAGCATCCAGATCGCGATCGGTAGATTCATCGCCGTGTACAAGATAATCAGACCGTGGATGGTGCCGAGCAGCTGGGCTTCACGATAGATGATAAACAGCGGGACGATGACACCCGCCGGTGGCAGGAAGCGGGTGGAGATGAAGAAGAAGAGCACGTCCTTCCATTGCTTGGTCGGCCGCAGCGCGATGCCATAGGCGGCGGGAATGGCAAGGACCATGACCAGGGCCGTCGACGTCAACGCGGCAATCAGGGAATTCCGGAAGAACGGCAGGAAGTTGATGTTGAGCACTTCCCGATAGTTCTCCAGCGTCGGCCAGAAGATCAGTTGCGGTGGGAGGGAGACGGCGGTGACTTCGGTCTTGAACCCGGTCAGCACCATGTTCAGGACGGGAAAGAAGGCGATCAGCGCCACCGCCCACGCCATGACGGCCCAGGCCGGCGAAGCGCGGTCTTTCGTCCGTGAGGTGAGCCGGGTGCGGCGTCGCGAGCTCGTGGCCATCGGTTAATCCTCTCGCAACATGCGATCGAGGGCTCGCAGCAGGAGCGTAATCGCGACGATCGAGAGCAACACGGTAATCACCCCGGTGGCCGCCCCCAGGCCGACGTTCGAGCCCTCGATCGCTTTCCGATAGACCAGATAGGGGAGCGTCGTGGTCGCGTTGCCCGGTCCACCCTTCGTCATCATGTAAATCGGATCGATTTCCTGCACGATAAAGACCGTCGCCAGCAGGCCGCCGAGCTGGAAGAAGCGATAGAGGTGCGGCAGCGTGATGTCCCGGAACTCTCGCCAGGCGGTGGCGCCATCGACCCGCACCGCCTCCCGCGTTTCCTCCGAGATGGACTGCATGCCGGCCAGCAGGATCAACATCATAAACGGCGCCCAGCGCCAGACAAGCACCACGATTATCGACTGTTCGGGAAAGGTGCCGAGCCAGTTCGGCGAGAGTGAGCCGGGAACGATGGAGAGAACCCAATTGACGACCCCGTAGATGGGGTTGAGCATCTGGTTCTTCCAGTGCAAGGCGGCCGCCACCGGCATAATCAAGAACGGGGTGATGAGCATCGTGCGCACCACGCCACGGCCGAGGAACTTGTGGTTCACCAGCTCTGCATAGAAAAGGCCGAGCGCCATTGACAGCACGACGGCGGCGACCACGATGATGAACGTGTTGAGGATTGACTGCCAGAAAGCGGGATCCCGGAAGAGCAGCAACTCGTAATTGCCAAGCCCAGTGAAGCCCCGGAGATTCGGCCGGTTTAGATTCCATCGCTCGAAGCTGAGCCAGAGCGTATACAGAAACGGGGCTTGGGTAACCAGGATCGCGTAGGCCAGGGCCGGCAGCAACAGCAAGCGCCCGATCGGCTGATTGGCGACGGTCTGACGCAACCAACCGCCTCGTCCTGTCTTGGCGCCGGCGGTGGTTCCGAGATCGGCGATCGCCATCGGTTGCCTCCGGCGGCGTGGCGCGGGGCAGCCGCCGTCGCCACGCCGGTAGCCCACGGCCGGAGCCAGCAGCGGCTCCGGCCGTGACGCAAGCACGGACTGATCGATCGGTCAATCGGGGCCGCTACTCCTGGTAGAGACCTTCGATCGCCGTTTGGTTGGCGAGATCATTGGCCGAGGCGATGGCGTCGTCGACCGAAGTTTGACCGACGATCGCGGCGGCAAACTCGCGACTGACATCATCGCCGAGCTGTTGAAACTCTGGGATGCGGACGAACTGGCCGCCGGTGTAGGGCACCGGATCGACGGTCGGCTGGTTCGGATTCGCCTCGTTGATCGAGTTGAGCACGATCGTCGCGAAGTCGCTGGCTCGCTCCTGATAGGCGGGATCGTCGTAGACCGACGCCCGGGCGCCGGTCGGGGCGCGGCCCCAGCCGTCGTCGAAGGCGACGATCTGATCGACATAATCCCGCGACGTGGCCCACAGCATGAAGGCCAGCGCGGCGTCGGGAGCATCGGAGTTCGCGGCCATCGCGAAGTTCCAGCTCCAGAGCCAGTTCCCGGTCGGCAGCTCGGCCGAGGGGCCATAAGCATACCCAAGCTGCTCATTGAAGTCTGGATTGAGCGCCGGGTCAGAGAGCAGCTCGGCGGCTGACGTGGCGTCATACCACATCGCGCAGCGACCCTGGACGAAGAGCGTCTGGTTCTCGGTGAAGCCGTTTTGGTCGCTGCCCGGAGGGCCGTAGTTCTGGAGCAGCTCGATGTAGAAGCGGATGGCCGCGGCCGACTCCTCGCTGTCAAGCTGGGCAACCCAGTTCTCGTCAAACCAGCGGCCGCCGAAGGCGTTGATCACGGTCGTCAGCGGCGCCAACTGCTCGCCCCAACCCGGCAGGCCGCGCAGGCACATCCCGTAGACGTCGTCGGGGCTGTGCAGCGCCGCCGCGAACTCGGCGACCTGATCCCAGGTCGGGCGCTCCGGCATCTCGAGACCGGCATCGGCGAACAGATCAGTCCGGTAGAACAGCATCGCGCTTTCACCGTAGAACGGCAGGGCGTAGAGCCCGTCATCGTAAGTCAAACCGGCCGTCATGCTCTCGAACACGTCATCGAGCGCATAGTTGGGATCGGCCGCGGCATCGGCGCCAACTTCGGCCAGCCAATCCTGCTCAGCCCACAACGGCACTTCGAACGGGCCGATGGTAAAGACATCGAACTGTCCTGATTGGGTGGTCACGTCCTGCGTGATCGTTTGCCGGATCTCGTTCTCGGGGAGGACGGTCAGGTTGACCGTGATGTTGGGATACAATTCGTTGAAGGCGCCGGCGTTGACCAGCTCTTGCAATGCGACCATTTGCGGATTGGCTACCATGCCGACGTCAATGGTGCCGGAGATGTCGGTATTCGGCGCCATTGCCGCCGGGGTCGCGTCTTGGGCGTGGACGCGCGGGCCGGCGGCAATTCCAAACAGCATCGGCACAACCATGACCAAGCAGGCGATCAAGGCGACGGAGCTCCGTGACATTGGTACCCTCCTCGTTGAGTAGATGGCCACGACCAGCACTGAACCGGTGTTGGAGACGGTATTGTCGAACTGGTGGCCGCGCCTTTCGGGCCTAACGACTGCCTCCGGTCCGTTCTTGCCTCCTTTCTCAGACCGTGCCATTACCTTCGCACAGGCCCAGCCGGATGACAACGCGCTTGCGCCGCGGTTCAGCGAGAAGGTGCCTAAGGCCACGCTCCGGACGCGATTGCGCTTGCCCGTCCGCTCATTCATCCACTATCCTGCGGGTGGACAACCCGTGCCGCTTGTTTCGGAGGCGTCCGGTGCGCTCACCGGTCCGGCCTGGCGGAGCCAGCGGCGGCACGGGCCCCATGGTGCTCCCGCCAGCAAAACAGTTGCCGCGGTTTCCTACCCCGCTCGTCGAGCCGGTGCTGATCGTTGAGAACTGCCCCTGAACGGAAGAGTCGCGATCGTGTCCTGGGCGCCTGGATCCTGCTTGGGGCGGTGCTCTTCGCCGTGCTGACGGTCGGGTTGCGAGCGGGCCCATTGGCCGAGCCAGTGCCGGCGCCGACCCCCCTCCCCACGGCAACCCCGCTCCCGATCGCGACGATGCCGCCATCGCCAACCCCGGCGCCAACGGAAACAGCCGTGCTGGCGCCCAGTCCGGCGAGTGGCGCCGCCGGGCGGACGGTCTGCATCGACCCCGGGCATGGCGGGGCGGATCGCGGCAATGTTCGGCTTGATGAGGACGGCCAGATACTGCTGCAGGAGAAAGATTTCACGCTGCCGCATTCGCTGATGTTGGCTGACCGGTTGCGGGCGGCCGGCATCGACGTCGTCATGACCAGGACGACCGATGCGGAGGTCAATCCAGACAACACTGACTTGAACAATGATGGCACCGTGGCTCCCGCCGGTGGGGAGGCGAGGAGCAATCAGCTCGACGACCTCCAGGCCCGGATCAATATCTGTAACCAGGCCGGGGCCGACATCCTCGTGTCCGTTCACTACAATGGAGCGGAGAACGCTTTTCTCCAGGGGTATGAGGTGTGGTACAACGGAGACCGGCCCTTCAGCGAGAACAGTGCGCTCTTGGCGCGATTGATGCACACGGAGTTGGGAAATCAGTATGCGGCGGCGGGATACGACGCCTTCGACAAAGGAATCGGGATCGAGGCGCACGCCTTGACCGGGCCGGCGCGGCCGGGATCGTTGGTGCCGAGCGAGATGCCCGGTATTATCGTCGAGGGTCTGTTCCTCTCCAATGATGACGATGCCGCGTTCGTCGTCACCGATGCCGCCGCCCCGGCCCTGGTGACGGCCTATGAGCAAGCAATCCTCAACTATTTCGCGGAGCTCACGGGATGAGCCAGGTTCGTCGGCAGCGCGTTGGGCCGTTTCGTCGCGATGGCGGTGAGGATCGATAAATGCCTCGATTTGGCCGCCAAGACCGAGATCAACCCCTGGAACCGGTCACTGAAGCGGCTTCGACGGCGCCGGGCGATGACCGTCGCCGGGCCCGATCGCGAAT
>JACCYK010000177.1 GCA_013696525.1 Chloroflexia bacterium | reverse complement strand
GTCCTCTTTCGCCACGCCGATCTGTTTCGGGCCGCAACGCAGTCGTTATGTCAAATTATCCTCGGGCGAAGCGTCTATCCTCGGCCGCGAAACACTGGGTTTCGTCGATGCCGGCCAGCAGGGACCGTCTAGAACGACCCTCGGTAGCTCAATCGCAAGATCGATTCTCGGTGCTTGGTCTTGCAGAACCGTTGGCTGGAACTCGTCGATTCAAGCCAGATGTCCTCCAGTGTACGAGGGGCCGCCAAACGGGAGCAAACGCCGTCACCGGAACGATCGTTCGGGTGATCGGTCCGATGCCTGGTCACCCGAGATTCGGAGTAAAATGCCGATTGCCAGGCAATTCGTGAGCAACGAGCTACCGCCATAGGAGACAAACGGCATCGTCAGCCCAGTCAGCGGGATCAGCCGGACGACGCCGCCAACGATGATCAAGGCTTGCACACACAGCGAGCCCCCAAGCCCGATCGCGACCAGACGTGGAAACGTGTCAGCGGTACGCAGCGCGATCGCGAAACAGCGCAGGACAAGCACCAGGTAGCAGGCCAATATGCCCAACACGCCCGCCAAGCCAAGCTCCTCGGCCAGGGCGGAAAAGACGAAATCGGTCTGCACCTCGGGGATGTAGTACGGTTCCCCGCGGCCGAGTCCAACGCCGATCAAGCCCCCGCTCGCCAGCGCAAACTCCGATTGAATCTGTTGGTACCCGCGGACAAGGGGATCCTGCCAGGGATCCAGCCAATTCTGAATCCGAACATCGATCCGGGCGAAGAGCCGGAAGGCGAGCCAGCTCCCGGTCGCGAACGCGACCAGGCCGGACGCCACGTACCACGGCTTCCCGGTCGCGACATAGAGCATGACCAGGAAGAGGCCGAAGAAGAGCAACGCCGAACCGAGATCGTTTTGCACCACAAGGACCGCTAACGATCCGACCCAGACCAGCACCAACGGCAGGAGGTACGGGATTGGGGGCAACGTGAGTGGTCCCAACTTCCAGCCAGCATCCAACACCTCTCCCCGGTCAGCGAAGTAGCCGGCGATAAAGGTGACGAGCGTGAGCTTCACGAGCTCGGAAGGTTGCCCTTGAAACGGCCCCACGGCCAACCAGAGCCGGGCGCCATTGATCTCCTGACCAAAGAAAAAGGTGATCAGTAAGAGGCCAAGCGTTGCCAGGAGCCAGGTGTACTTATAGCGCCGGAGCCAATCGAGGCGCAGAAACATGATCGTGGCCCACATCAGCACCAGGCTCACGCCGAGATACAGTAACTGTCGCTGGGCCAATCCGGCATAGGCGGGGTTCATCGCCTCCAGGTCCGGTTGCAGGCGCTGGATCGACAACAGGCCAAGCCCACAGAGCGTGGCGACGACCGGTAGCAGGATCTGGTCGCCACGGAACCCGAGCGCGGAGAAGCCAAGGCTTAGCGTCACGAGGAGGCTGACGTAGGCCAGGCTGACCAAAATATCAGACCACGTCCACGCCACAATGCCGCGAGGAACGAGGAAGATCGTCAAGATACCGACCACGGCCATCAATGATGGCGCAACGAGCAGCCGGAGCTCGGTCCCACGGAGCCGCGGACGGGCGATCACGACGCCGGCGCCCGCGAGTAGCGCTCGACGATCACCCCTAACCGTTCGCAATCGTCGCTCCCGATGCGATCGGGAGGCGACATCATGGCGCGCGCCAACGCATTGCCGCAATCACAATTTCGATCGGGCAACCCGGAGCCGCCCAGGGACCGCAGGATCGCGGCGCTCGTGTCCAAGTTCGCCCGCAGATGGCCGCGAACCAGCTCCACCGAGACATCGCCTTCCGTTTCGTGCCACACGTCATAGTCGGTGACCATCGCCAGCGTCGCGTAGCACAGCTCGGCCTCTCGCGCCAACCTGGCCTCCGGCATCGCGGTCATGCCGATCACCGATCCGTCCCAGGCCCGGTAGAGCCGCGATTCGGCGCGGGTCGAAAACTGCGGGCCTTCGATGCAAATATACGTGCCACCCGGGTGGACCGGTTGATTCACTCGCTCGGCCGCCATCTCGATCCGAGCGCGAAACTCCCCACAGAACGGGTCCGCGAGGCCGACATGGGCAACCACACCGCCGTCGAAAAACGTCCGCTCACGATCGACGGTGCGGTCAATAATCTGGTCCGGCAGTACCGCCGAGCGCGGTGGCAACTCCTGTCGCAAGCTGCCGACCGCGCTGATGCTCAACACATGCGAGACGTCAAGTGCCTTCAGCGCGTAGATATTTGCCCGATATGGCACTTTGGCCGGGGAAAAGGAATGGTCAGGCCCGTGCCGCGGCACGAACACCACCTCCGTCTGGCCGATGACCCCAAGCCGGAGGTCCCCACTCGGCGCACCATAGGGCGTGGCGATCACGATTCCTTCACTCTCGGCTAGCTCAGGCAGGTGATAGAACCCACTGCCGCCAACGACGCCTAGACGCCTCATCCGTCGCTTCTCCTCCTCGAATGATTCATTTGGTCGTCATCGGCTCGTCTCCGCTACTTTGCGGTAATTGACGCTCCGATGATATACTCCGCCTGTTCGCGGGGCCACCGCGGCGGTTGGTATGCGTACTGGCAAAACCGAACATTGTATTGCGCGAGGGGGCTTCGCGAGCATGGTGCTGCAGCGAGCACAAAAAGACGACATTATCAGCGGATTTCGCGTGCATGAGACGGACACCGGGTCTCCCGAGGTTCAGATTGCCCTATTGACCGAGCGAATCAACGGCCTCACCGATCATCTCCGTGAGCATCGGCACGATCACCACTCCCGGCGCGGACTGCTCAAGCTCGTTGGCCGCCGCCGCCGCCTCTTGGCCTATTTGAGTGAGAAAGATGTCGAACGATACCGGGCCACGATTGCTCGATTGGGGCTGCGCCGGTAATCCCGCTCAACCCACTTGGTCACCATCATCTCAGCCCGTTCACACGCCCTCGCGTGGGAGCGGACCCTGTTTTCTCGTTCGCATCGATCTTGTTGACGACCCAGGGCGCGTGCGTCCTGGGTCGATTTCATGCCCCGCGCGGTTTGGAACTCGATCATTGTAACGACAGAAGGGAGGTAGCGGCCGGCAAACTCGACTGGCGCGGACTCGGAGGTTTCGATCGCGAGTGGGGAATTGGAGCGCGGCGAGGTATCCGCGTCGCCGCGCTCCAGTCCCTCATTCAGCGTCGGCTTCCGGTCCCATTCTTCACCATCGCGCCGGTGGCGACGCGGGGCGTCGCGAACCTGCCCCGGTTCGAGCGCCGGTAGCCTGGTGGTGATCGGCATCCGATTGTTCTGAAAAGGAGTCATGCATCGTGGCTATGGACCACATCGCGAACATTAAGTCGGCCGAAGTTGACTTGGCCGGCCACACCTTGACCCTTGAAACCGGCCGTCTCGCCAATCTGGCGCACGGCGCGGTCGTCGTTCAATACGGCGAGACGACGGTCTTGACGACCGTTGTCGGCGAGCGCGAAGCTCGCCCAGACATGGATTTCTTTCCCCTCACCGTCGACTACGAAGAGCGGATGTACGCCGCTGGGAAGATTCCGGGCGGGTTCATCAAGCGTGAGGGCCGTCCGACCGAGGCCGCGATCCTCGCCGCTCGCCTCACCGACCGCCCGCTACGTCCACTGTTTCCGAAAGGCTATCGGGCCGAAGTCCAGGTTATTAGCACGATTTTGACCGCGGATCAGGAGAACGATCCTGACATCTTGTCGATCATCGGCGCCTCGACCGCGCTGATGCTGTCGCAAATCCCGTGGCATGGGCCGGTCAGCGCGGTCCGCGTCGGCTACGTCGATGGTCAGATCGTCATCAACCCGACCACGACTCAACTCGTGTCCAGCACGCTCGATATGGTCGTCGCCGGCACCGACCAGGCCATCATGATGGTTGAAGGCGAGGCGAATCGGGTCACCGAGGACGTGCTGCTGAACGGTATCGAGGCTGCTCATGCCGCGATCAAGCAGATTAACGCCGCTCAACACGACCTCCACGCCCAAGCCGGCACCGAGAAATGGTCCTTCGAGTCGCCGAGTCGTGACCCGGAGCTCTATTCGGCGGTTTCGAGCTTCCTCGGCGACCGGCTGTGCGAGGCGGTCACCAATCCAGACAAAGTCGTCCGCCTCGAGGGCACCAGTGGGCTGAAGCGCGAGCTGATCGACGCCTTGGCGCCGACCGACGGGTCGGGGAGCGGCCGGTTCACGGAAGCCGCGATAAGCGACGCCTTCGAGTCGCTGCTCAAGGATGAGGTCCGCACCGGCATCCTCGACCATGGCAATCGTCCCGATGGCCGCCGTCCGGATGAGATCCGCCCAATCTGGGCCGAGGTTGGCTATCTGCCGCGCACGCACGGCTCCGCCATCTTCACCCGCGGCCAGACCCAGGTGCTGTCCGTCGTCACCCTCGGCTCGACCGCCGAGGAGCAGCGGCTCGACTCGATCAGCCC
>JACCYK010000153.1 GCA_013696525.1 Chloroflexia bacterium | reverse complement strand
ACCTCCTACTGACCGCCGGGGTCGGGGACGGGTGTCCCGAGCCCAAGCGCTTCCCGCGCCTCCGCCACAACGAATAAGGAGCCGGTGATGACAATGAGGTTACCCGGATGCGCCAGCGCCTTGGCCCGCGTCACCGCTGCCGCGACCGATGGTTGGACTTCAATCGCGAGCGGAAATGCCGATAGTCCAGTGGCGATGAGTGAGGCCGGGGCGGCCCGCGGGCTTCGGGAAGTTGTTGCGATGGCGTGGTGCGCGATCCAAGCAAGCTCGCGACCGAGCGATTCGACATCCTTGTCGGCAGAGGTGCCCAGCACCAGGATCACGGATCGGCCGGGATACTCCGCTCGCACTGTTTCCGTGAGGGCACGAGCGGAAGCCGGGGTATGCGCCCCGTCGAGGATTGCGACGACGCCGTTTGCCAACGGCACGGGTTCGAAGCGCCCGCTCAACTGAACTTGGCGGAGACCCTGGCGCGCATCACCCTCGGCAAGGGTGAAGCCGCCGGCGTCGAGTGTCCAAGCCGCGGCGATTGCCGTCGCCGCGTTCTCCATTTGATGGTCGCCGGGCAGGGCGCTGGCGAGCGATCGATAGGTGCCCCAGGGCCCCTCGACCGAGAACCGGCGCCAGTGCCCGGTCCACTGCCAGTCCCTTCCGCCGACGTGGAAGGCGCAGTCTCGTTCAAGAGCCAGTGATTCCAGGACCGTTACCACTGAATCGGGCTGTGGTGAGGAGACAACCGGGACACCGGGCTTAAAGATACCCGCCTTTGCCGCCGCGATCGCCTCTAGGGTGGAGCCGAGCACCGCCGTGTGTTCCAGGTCGAGTTTCGTCACGACCGAAGTGGCCGGGGTCACGACGTTCGTCGCGTCGTACGTCCCGCCAAGGCCGACTTCAAGCACGACGAGGTCGCGGTTCGTCGCCTGGAAATGCGTTAGGGCCATAACCGTCAACAGTTCAAAGGCGGAAATGTCGCCCAGCTCCGGATTGGCGTTCTCCAATTCGCTTGCCAGGGCCGTGACACGTTGCGCCAGCCGGGCAAACTCCGGCGCCGCGATGGGCACGGCGTCGACGGCGATCCGCTCGCGGAACGAGTGGAGGTGTGGCGATGTATAGAGGCCGACCCGGTACCCGGCGGCGCCGGCGATTGCCGCGATCATCGCGGCGGTCGATCCCTTTCCCTTGGAACCGGCAATATGGGCGACGAGCATCTTGTCGTCAGGAGTACCCGCCAACCGCAGCAACTGGCGGACCCTTGCAAGCCCCCGCTCGCCCGAGGCGCGATCGCCAAAGGGATTCGCGATGTAGCCGCGGTCGTAATTCGACCGCTCCCAGAGCTCACGAAGAGCATCTCGATACGACCACATGGCGCTCACATCGTCCTCTCGGTCTGGTGGTTCAATCGGCGCCCCCGGCAGTAGAGGAACCGTCCTCGGCACCGGCTCGATGGCGTGGCGATCTCATGGTCTAGCGGCAGGCGCCCGTTCGATGGTGTCCACTGGTCAAGGCTCGCTTGCCAGGGCCGTTCCAATCTGGCATGCTCTTGACGGTAGACCGGCCGATTATCGCTGATTCTCATGGGCGGTCGGTTCAACCAAGTTTGACCCAGAACGACGACGCTACGCTTGCCATCAGCGTCGATTTCAAACCCGCTCGCGATCGCCGCGGGCTCGCACGGGTCCACCCCGCCGTTTGGACCGCCCGACCGGAAGGAGCCCGCCATGCCGCTGGTTCGTTGGAATGTGCCTTCGAGGCGACGATGCCGGGCCGGCTGAGAGTCCGGCCGGGACGGCCCGTGGGGCCAACCCCATTTACGTCGGATTGGCACAAGGCACCGCCCGAAGCGTCCACGCCGGCCCCACGGGTGGAACTGCCCGCTTGGCTTCCGAGTGAGCGGACCGTCAGCGCCTTCGTCGTCTTGATCCTCGCGCTCACCATCGCGCTCCTCGCGGCGGGACGAGGCGACCGCACGTTGCTCGGCGCCGGCTCGAATGCTGTCCCCACGAAAAGTAACGGCCAAGTTGTCGCCCAAGTGGAAGCGCCACGACCGAAACTGGGCGTGGCCGCGACGCCGGAAGCTCCGGCGGTAGGCGGCGGCGCGCTCCTGACCCCGGCACCCGCCATCGAGTACGCGACCGCGCCGTTGCTGGCGACGCCACCGCCGGATCCGGCATATGATCCAATGGTCGACGGCCTGTTGCCGCACTTCCGGATCCTGACGTACTACGGCCATCCCCACGACGCGAACATGGGCATCGTCGGCGAGCACGCGATCGAAGATGTGCATCGGCTGCTGATCGAGGAGGCGGAGCGATATGAGATCGCCGATCCCGACCGTGAAGTCATTGCCGCCTTTGAGCTGATCGCGACGGTTGCCCAGCGCGTGCCGGGAGCGGACGGTACCTATATTCTCGACACGGACATTAAGACCCTCACCGAATGGGTGAACTACGCGGCCGACCACGACATGTTGGTGTTTCTCGATGTCCAGATCGGCCGCGGCAGCGTGGCCGCGGAGCTCGAAAAAGTTCGCTCGCTTTTGCTCCGGCCAAATGTGCACCTCGCGATCGACCCGGAGTTCGCGGTCGCGGATGGACAGACGCCCGGCGATCACATCGGCTCGGTGTGGGCGGAGAGTATTACCTATGCCCAAAATGAGCTGGCGGCGCTGGTGGAGGCCCACAACCTCCCGCCAAAGGTGCTGATCGTCCATCAGTTCCGCGAAGATATGATCAAGGAGAAGGAGACGTTGCGACCGGTGCCGGGCGTCCAGCTCGTGATCGACGCCGATGGATTCGGAGACCCCGACCTCAAGACCAGCGTCTACAATATCCTGGTCCGCGACGAGCCCGTGGAGTTCGGCGGGATCAAGCTCTTTTACCGGCAAGATAAGCCCCTGATGGAGCCGTCGGACGTGGTGGACCTCAACCCGAGCCCTGATCTGGTCATCTACCAGTAGCGGGGCGGGGCGGCCGCCACCTGGTTGCAGCTTCCGAGTTCGCTATACTATCAAAAGGAAAGCTTTGCCCGCGATCGCGGGCTACCGAGACGCCAAGGATGGATAGTCGATGACCACCACGCCGTCGCGCCTGACGTCATTTCGCGAGCGGAAGGATCAGTACTACGGGTCGGATCCACATTCGCCCCTGTCCGAAGCGCAACGGACCGCCTTTACCGGGATGCGCTACTACGACGAACGACCAGACCTCGTGTTCGAGTTGCCGATCGACTCCTCCGGCGAGGATGTCGGCGAGCATCTCGAGATGCCGACCAGCGACGGTCAGGCCAAGCACTATGTCCGGGCCGGCCGGATCCGGTTCGAGGCCGATGGCCAACCGGTGACGCTCACCGTGTTCAAGGACGTGGAACGGGGGCGCTACTTCCTGCCGTTTCGAGACGGGACCTCGGGCAAGGAAACCTATGGGGCGGGCCGCTACCTTGATCCCAAGACCCGGCCGGATGGCACTCTCGTGGTAGACTTCAACTACGCTTATAACCCGTACTGCGCGTATGGCGAAGGATGGAGCTGCCCAATTCCGCCACTCGAAAACTTCGCCAGGCCCAAGATTGAAGCCGGAGAGCGTCGCTTTCACGACGATGACTGAGCTACGCGTGCCTAACCCCGACGGGGCGTCGTCGCCTGGCCGCGATCTTGTTTACAACGGGAGCGACGGGGGAGTTGGTTAGCGATCGAGCGGCAGCGACGAACGATGGTCGCGCGTGGTCTCGAGCCAGGTTGTCACGTCACGGGCTAACTGGCGAGAAGTTGCTTCACCCAGGACCAGCGTCCGGCTGAGGAGCACCCCGGCCGCTTCCCGCGGCCAGCGGTAGCTCGTACGACGGATCTCGACATAGTGACAGCCGCTGGGGACGAACTTCAGCTCCGCCAAGACCCAGCCAGTCCAATCATTGACGAGGAGGTACAGGTCCGCGCCATGTTGCCAGGCAAACGGGGTCGAGGTGAACCGAATCGGCGCCGACAGGGCGAAGAGCCGGTCCATTGACCGGCGTCGAACCTCGGTGTCATCCCGGCGCCGGGTCCGGCGCTCGAGGTCATCTGAACGGCTGTCCCGTGCATCATCCGCCGGCGGGGTGTGCTGCGTCATGAAATGGGGGCCTCGTGTGCGATGTGCGGCTGGTCCAACGAGCCCGTTGTCCCGTCGTCGAGCGCGCCGCCGAGTTCGACTCAGTTCAGATCAACCCCGAAAGGGAGTTTCAGACTTCATCGTCACCACATGAAAAGTCGCCGCCGTGTCGCTGCTGCAGGGAGAGGGTATCACTCGCCATTGATGGTGCGCAAGGTGCGGCAAATTCCCGCTGCCTGCTGGCGCCACACCCGTTCCGCGCGGTGACCCCGATCAGCGTCAGCGCCGATCGCGCCGGGACGGCGGCCCTCATGTATTCTCGGCATCGTTGACCTCGACGATCCCGGTGACCGCTGGCTGACCGTTGACCTGAATCGCGACCTCGTAGATGCCACTCGGCCAGGTTCCCGGCGGCGTTCTTGAGAGGTGGAACTCAATCCATGTGTCCGCGCTCGGCGCATCAATGACGATTGAGGCGTCAAGGCCTTCGAGGCGAGTCCGATTGTAGGTCCATTGCGCGTCGATCGTCGTGCCCACGGCAACGCGTTGGACCGCGACGGTGGCGTAGATGAATGGTGCGTTGCTGACGAACGACGTGACGTGGCGGAGCGGGGCATGGGTGTCAGGGTCAACCTCTGTTGCCCACACGAGCGGGCCAAGCGCCACCGCCGGTGATTCGAAGGCGATTGGACTGGCCGCGGGCGGACCGTCCGCTGGCGACGATGCCGGGCTGGCGCCGGTCTGTCGCGTCGCCTCGGGCGTTGCCGCCACCTCGGTTCCGCTCCCCGGCGTCACGGCCGGCCCGGCGAAATCATCCGCTACGCCGCAGCCGGAAACCGCGAGCAGGAGCGTGCTCGTCGCGAACGCCAACCCGAGCTTCTGGTGTCGTCCCGTTCGATGATCCGGTTCAGCAACGATCCAGCGGAACCGTTGCCGGGCCGGGGAACGGATCGCTTGACCCACGCGGCGATTGTAGGCGCCCCGATTCTCAAGCACGTGCCGGAAACCCCACGTCACCGGTTAATCCAAGGTGGGATAGGCGAAGCTCAGCGGCCGAGGCATGGACCTGGGAGATCAACATGCACTCGCGGTGCGTGGGACCATACCGGGCAATCCTACCTCGTGAGCTCAGCCGTGCAGAACGCGCAGCGGCGCGCGCCAACCGGAATCTGGCTCAAGCATTGCGGGCATTCTTGGACGGGCGCCGGCTCTTCCGCCGTCGGCTTGAACCGCGCCATGAGCACGTTCATCGGCTTCACCACCACAAAGAAGATCACGAGCGCGATAATGAGAAACGAGATCACCGCGTTCAGAAAGGCACCGTAGCCAAACACGCTGTTGTTGATGGTGAACGACAAGGCTCCAAAGTCAGGCTGCCCACCAATCGCGGCCAGGAGCGGGGTAATGATGTTTTCAACCAGCGAGGTGACGACGGCGCCAAAGGCGGCGCCAATGACGACCGCGACCGCGAGGTCAATGACGTTGCCACGGAGCACGAACGAGCGGAACTCGGAGACTAAACCACTCATCTCGATCCCCCTTTTTTCGCTCCCCGATTCCCTCGCGCGTCCCGTCCCGGTGAGGGGCCGCGATCCATCCTACATTGGCGGAAATCACCAGGCAACGACGAACGCCATCTGGGACCGAGCCTTTCGGGGTTGGCCCTAGCCCGCGTCGCTCTTGGCGCTCTTGGCCGCCCGCTCCGATTCGGCGTGCCACAGCTCATCAACGCCGTATTGCAAGACAAAAAGCCGGCACAGGCGTTTCCAACCCAGATCCGAGTAGTAGCGCTTGAAAACGGCTCGCACCTCATCGGCGGATTGTGCCGCGTCAAACTCGGCATCGATCCGTTCCAGCAGCTCTTTGGTCAACTCTTGCGGCATTGGCACTTCCCCCGGATGACGTGGTGTCCCAGCGGCTAGGCGACCATTGGCGCACCGGGCCGAATGACACTACTCTAGCAAGTAACGCGAACGGAGGGAACCGAACCGATGAGCGAGCCGACGACGCGGCGTCCCGGCGGCATTCCGGGGTCCGGCCCTCATCCATCGCGGTAAGCGCGTATCATTCCGTCAATACGTGACGATGGGCAGCAATGCTCAGGAGGATCAACCGCCGTGGAGCCGCCGCGACCATGAATACCGCGGAAGTCGCACATCGCGGCCCTCTCGCTCCCGCGCTCGAGCCCGGCCACCGGCAGGAACGTGCCGGCGCCCGTGACGCTGTCGAGGCGTCCAACGCCGTCGGGACGGACCTGGCCCCGCTCGATCCGCCGGAACCCATTACGTCGCTCAGCATCGTGATCCCGGTATTCAACGAAGAAGGCAATCTCGACGAGTTACACCGGCGACTGTCAGCGGTGCTGAGCGGCATCGCGCTACCGTACGAGATCGTGCTGGTGGACGACGGGTCAACCGATGGCACATGGGACATGATCCGCGTCCTGGCGACGCGGGATCACGCGGTCGTTGGTTTTCGACACCGACGGAATTTTGGTAAGGCCCGGGCGCTCGCGCTGGGCTTCGCCGAAGCTCGCGGGGCCGTGGTCGTAACCATGGATGGCGACTTGCAAGATGATCCCGATGAGCTACCGAGGTTCCTCGAGCTGTTGGCCGAGGGCTACGACGTCGTTTCCGGCTGGAAGCAACGGCGGCGCGATCCGCTGGGGAAGACCTTGCCCAGTCGAATCTTCAACTTCGCGGTGAGGCGAGTCTCCGGGGTGCCGTTGCACGATTTCAATTGCGGGTACAAAGCGTACCGGATCGAGGTGGTGCGCACGCTGCGCCTCTACGGTGAGCTGCATCGCTTTACGCCGGTGTTGGCCCACGCCGAGGGGTTCACGATCGGCGAGCTGCCGGTCCATCACCATGCTCGCCGGTGGGGGACGTCAAAGTACGGATGGTCGCGGCTGGTCAAGGGCTTCCTCGATCTCGTGACCGTCAAGTTCCTGACCGAGTACCGGCAACGGCCAATGCACTTGCTCGGTTTGCCGGGCATCGTGGCGATGGGCCTCGGGGTGCTGACCGGTCTGTGGCTCGTGATTGAGCGATTCCTGACTGGGGCGCCGATTGGGACGCGACCACTCCTGTCCTTGGCCGTCCTGCTCGTGGTCATTGGCGCGCAGTTCTTCGGCCTGGGCCTGCTCGGTGAGCTGCTCACGCATGGCTTTTTCCCAGGGGGCGGAACCCAGCGCCCAGGCCCGGTCTCCGCCATCCGCGACAGCGTGAACCGTTCGGATGGGAACCCGCGTGAGGCATGATCCGGCGTCGGGTGACCTGGCCGGCAACGCGGTAGCCCGTGCCTCGTCGGTCGTAGCAGCAATCTGTCGACGTTTGCTACGAGTACCAACGGTATTCATTTTCGTTGGCAGTCTGGCCCTGGCCCTGCTCCTGCTCTGGCGTCAGGGCTCGCTGGGGTCGTTGGGGGAGACGGCTCGAAACGCCGCCGAGCCGTTCGTGATCGGCGCCGCGTTCGTGCTTTCCCTGCTGAGCGTCGTGCTCCTCTGTATGCGCTGGCAGGCGCTGGTCCAGATGGCCGGCGGCCGCTACGATCCGACGCGAGCGGCGGAGGCGCTGCTGACGTCCGTCGTCGTCAACTACGCGGCGCCCAAAGGTCTGGCGGTGCCAACCCGGGCCATCCTGTCGGCCAGGGACCTGGGGCTGACGCCGACCGCGAGCGGGGCGGTCGCGCTCTGGGACGTGGCGCTCGATTTCGTCGCGCTCGGAGCGATGAGCGTGATCTGGTTCGCGCTCTCCGACCGCGGCCTGCTGCAGCGACTGGAGCGCCCAAACTACGGTGTCAGCGCCGTGGCGGCGGGACTGATCGCGCTCGTGGCGGCCATCGTGGTGACCGTGGCCCGCCACCGGCCCGACCTCCGAGCCCGCGCCCAAGCCGCGGTCCGGGAGATGGTGTCCTACCCTGGACGGCGGCCCATGGCCGCGCTCACCGCCGTCGCGCTGACCGCCGCCTATTGGGGGAGTCAAGCGATCGTGTTCAGGTTGATGCTCGACGCGGTTGGGCTCGGCGCCGAGGCGACCTGGGTCGCCGTGCTCGGCTTTCTGGGGTTACCCGTCCTGATCGGCATGTTCAGTCCAACGCCGGGCGGAACCGGCGTGCGCGAAGCGCTCATGGTGGTGGTGGCGCAGGCAGCGGGGATGCCGGGAGCGCCGGTATTGCTGGCGGCGGTCGCCTATCGAGTCGCCCTCCTTGTCGCGGTTCCGGTACTCTATCTGCCGGTCCGCCTCTGGCGGCGATGGCGTGAGGGATCGGTGTTGGTCCGGAGCTCGACTGGCCATGACTAAGATTGAAGGAGAACCGGCTCGTCACAGCCGGGTTGGGACCGGCGGGCATGGTACCGGTCCGACCGGCCATGATTCCAGCAATCTTCGCAAGCACACCAGCGCGAACCCACTGCAACGGGCGCTCATCAATCGCTTTCATCGTTTGATTGGGGACCAGATCGAAGGGCTGCAACCACGGACGTTCCTCGACGCCGGCTGTGGCGAGGGATTCGTGGCGGCGATGTTGCGGCGGCGGCTGCCAGGTCTCGAGATTTCGGGATTCGATCTTGATCCGGCCGCGGTGCGGGTGGCGACGCGGCGCGATCCGCGGGGCGTGTTCCTAGCGGCAAGCATTTTTTCGCTCCCCTTTGCCGATGACACTTTTGATGTGATCGGGTGCTTCGAGGTGCTCGAGCATCTACCGGGCAACGGCCCCGACCGCGCCTTGGCGGAGTTGAACCGGGTAGCGCGCCGGGCGGTCGTGCTTAGCGTGCCGCATGAGCCATACTTCTCCCTGGCCAACGCCGCTCGGGGCAAGAATTGGGACGTTCGGCCTCGCGGCAGCGATCCCGACCATCTCCAGTTCTGGACCCGGCAGTCGTTCGGTG
>JACCYK010000497.1 GCA_013696525.1 Chloroflexia bacterium | reverse complement strand
GGGTGAGCTATGAAGGCATGGTGCCGGGGCTGACGCTCCGGGCGCGGCCCGGCGAAACGCTGCGGGTGCGGCTCGACAACGGCTTGGGCGGCCAGATCACCAACTTGCACACCCACGGGCTGCATGTCTCGCCGAGCGGCAACAGTGACAATGTCTTTGTCCACGTCGAGCCCGACGAGTCGTTCCAATACGAGTTCGTGATCCCCGAGAACCATACCAGCGGGCTGTATTGGTACCACCCGCACCACCATGGGAACTCGATGCAGCAGGTCGCGGGGGGCATGGCCGGCGCCATCATCATTGATGGCGAGCTCAACGAGGTGGCGGGCATCGCCGGCTTGCGCGAGCGCTTGCTTTTCCTCCAGGGCCCGTTCTTTGGCGATGACGGCATCGAATATTTGGTCAACGGGGTGCAGACCCCGGCGATCGCGATGCGGCCCGGTGAGCGTCAGTGTTGGCGAATCGCGAACGCCAACGCGAATGGCTACTACTTGCTGTCGCTGTCCGGTCACGACTTCGACATCATTTCGCTGGACGGGAACCCGTTGCCCGTTCCCCGGCGAGAAGACACGATCCTGCTTGGTCCGGGGGAACGGGTCGGCATCCTGGTCGTGGCGAGCGACGCTGGCCAGTACCAGTTGCGATCCCTGGCCTGGGGCGATGGCGCCCAGCAACAAGACGAGTTTCTCCTCGCCACCGCCGTCGTCATGGGCGAGCCGGCCGCTAGCTCTCTGCTGCCGGCAGCGGTGCTACCGTTGGAAGATTTGACCGGCGCGGTGATCGACCAGCGGCGTAGCATTTCCTTTGAGATTAACTCGACCGATCCCTATTACACGGTCAATGGCCAGGCGTTCGATCCGGACCGCGTCGATCAGGTCGTCCAGCTTGGGTCGACGGAAGAGTGGCTGATCAGGAACGAAAGCGACGAGTGGCATCCGTTCCACATCCACGTCAATGACTTCCAGCTGATGGCGGTCAACGGTGAGCGGCAACCGCCGCAATACCACGACACGGTCTCGCTGCCGCCGCGCGGCGAGATCATCATTCGGTTGCGATTCCTCGATTTTGCCGGCAAGTTCGTCTATCACTGCCACATTTTGGCGCACGAGGATTTCGGCATGATGGCCGTGGTCGAGGTGGTCGATGGTGACGAGGCGGCTACGCCGGTCGCCGGTTCATCCCTGGTCGAGGCGCCGGGCTGATAAGGGAAAGCGGGCGATCGTGTCGTACCGGGCGCCGGCATGGGAGAGGGTGCTCCGGACCAGCTCGATCTCGCGGATTGGCACCGGACGCGATGACGGCGCCTCTGGCGCATCAATCCCGCGTTGAGCCAGAAGTCGACGAACATGCTCCGGCAGGTCGCGCAACGGCATCGTCGCGGTGCCGGAGTTGCGGACCCGGCCCAGCGTGATGTGCGGATGGAAGTCGTCAGCTTCCACCGGGAACGCGAGCTGGCGGAGTGACTCGCCCATCCCGCGCTGGAGCGTTTCAAGCCGGTGGGCCGGGCCATGGAGGCCGAGCCAGAGCACCCGCGGCCGGCGCTGATTCGGAAAGACGCCCAGACCGGCCGTGCGGAGGTTGAACGGAGCGTAGCCGGCCACCACCTCGGGCAAGGCGAGTCGCAACAGCTCGGCGCGCTCCGGCGCGGTGTCGCCGAGGAAATGAAGCGTCAAATGCGCGTTGCCGGCGGCGACCCAACGCACCGGCCAATCTCGCTCGCTAAGCTCCCCAATCAGGGAGGTCACTAGGACGCGGACATCCTCGGGTAACGAGACCGCGAGGAACAGACGCCAGCTGGCGTTGGCGTCGTTCGGATCGACCGGGCGGTGCTTTGGCGGGCGGGGCGCTCGTGGGCTCATGCGAGTAGTATATGGTGCGAAAACCAGCCGTGGGGCCACCATCGGTCGCCGGCTTGATTCGCGTTGGAGCAGGTCGGTATGCCAACCGCATTCTTGGGACCGCGCGGCACGTTTAGCGAGGAAGCGGCCCGGTCCTTTGCCGGATTGGAGGCGGAGTTGGTCGCCTTCACGTCGTTCCCGGCGCTCGTCTCGGCGGTCGAGACCGGCCTGGCCGAGGCGGCGGTGCTGCCGATCGAGAACTCGATCGAAGGGGCGGTCAGCACCACCCTCGACTTGTTGATCCACGAGACGAAGCTCAAGATCGCGGCGGAAGCGGTGGTCCAGGTGCGCCATTTTTTGGTCACCACCGAGGCCGGGAGCCTCGGCTCGATTCGTCAAGTAACCTCACATCCGCAGGCCCTGGGCCAGTGCCGGCGGTTCCTAGAGCGATGCTTACCTGATGTTGAGCAAGTGGCCTCGCTGAGCACGGCGGGCGCCATCGAGGAGGTCGCCGGCGCCGGCGACCCGTCGCGGGCGGCGATCGGCCCGCTGCGGGCGGTGGAACTGTATGGCGGCAAGATCTTAGCCCATGACATTCAGGACAACCGGGCGAACGTGACCCGGTTCGTGGTCCTCATGCTGGAGGACGCGGCACCGACCGGCGACGACAAGACCTCGATTGGGTTCACCCTGAAGTCGAACGTCGCCGGGGCACTCTACCGGGTGCTCGGCGAGCTGGCGGACGAGAACCTGCAGATGACGAAGATCGAGAGCCGGCCCACGAAATCGTGGCTCGGTGAGTATGTCTTTCTGATTGACCTGGAAGGACACGCGACCGAACCGGCCGTGGCCCGCGCGCTCGACCGCATTCGCGAGTCGTGTGACATGATGAAGGTCTTTGGCTCGTATCCACGCTACCAGCTCGAATCGCTGGCCGACGCGCTGGACCCGCCGCTACGCTACGCGCGCCGGTAGAGGGTGGACCGCCCGAGGCCGGAAGAGGGTACCTATGCGGCTGCTCATGCATGACACGCTGGTGTCCGGGATGTACCTCGCGCCACTCGTCCGGGACTGGGTGGAGCCGGCGGCAGATGTCACAGTGGTGGCGCGGGCGGACCTCCGGGCGGGGGATGTGGGAGCCGGCGACGCCGCGCTGATCCCCGCGTCCGAGGTGGCGTTGGTACAACAGAGCCACCAGGTCGTGCCGGCGATCGCGGTGGTTGCCGAGGGGATCGGGCCAATCTCGCTGCGGACGCCGGTGCGGCCGGATGAGGTCGAACGGACGCCGGTCCGCTTGCTGGGCGCCAGCGGCGTCGCCGAGTTGCTGGCGCGGGCGACGCTCCAACCCTATTTCGGGATCCAAGCGACGGCCTGGACGCGGGACGTCGACGGGCCCGCCGCCGAGGCGGTCATCCTCGAAGGCGCCGCCGCGATGCGGCCAATCGAAGGCGGCTTCGCCGAGGACCTCTGCCGGGCGTGGTTCATCCTTACCGGACTCCCGGTGGTCACGCATCTCCTGGTTGTGCCTCTGACGGTGGCTGCAATCGACCTGCTATCGGTCGTTGACACCCTCCGCAATGCCGGCACGGCCGGTCGCGAGCGACGGCGTGAGTGGCGAACCGAGCAGATTGAACGGAATGGGCTTGACCGGGAGCGGGTCAATGCCCTCTTCGCTGGGCTCCGGTACGACTTGACTCCAACCGACCGTCAGGCGCTGGTTAGCTTGTTCCAGCGTGGCGGCCGTGGCTCAACGTATCCGCCGCTCACGACGCTCCAATTTGTTGAACCGTTGACCCCCGAGGTCGACCCGACCAAGCCGTAGCGCCAAATACCAACCGAACAGTTCACCGGATCGGTGGCAGTATCCGTGCAGCAGGCGAAGGCATGGCCCGTGGCGGTGTCTCTGAGTTTGCTGGGAGGACGGCGGCATGAAAGAGCTGAACCAGTTCGAGCGGTATCTCGTTCACGAGTTTGTCGAGGACTATCAGGACGGATTGCTGAGCCGGCGCGATATGGTCGCTCGCGTGGTGCGAATCACTGGCGGAGTGGCGACCACGGCGACCATGCTGACCACGTTGGGCGTCGCCCCGTTGACCGCGTCCGCTCAGTCTGCAACCCCGCCGCCGGCACCAACGCCGACCGGCCCGCGCAGTCCCGATTCCGTCGCCGCCGACGATTCGCGGGTTGAGGCTGGTGACATTACCTTTCCCGGTCCGGACGGAAGCACGCTCCTCGCCTACCAGGCGATGGCCGCCGGTGGCGCGACGCCGATGGCAGACGGCGCCGCGGGCTTGCCGGTGGTGCTCATCTGTCACGAGAATCGGGGGTTGACGGACCACATCCGCGATGTTGCCCGGCGCTGGGCGGCGGCGGGCTATCTCGCCTGCGCGGTGGACTTGCTAAGCCCGGAGGGGGGCACCGCCGCCGTTGCCGATCCCGCCGACATTCCCGCCATCTTGACCGATGGTGACGTCGGTCGCCACGTCGCCTCGTTCCAAGCCGCCGCCGCGTACTACGCGGACCAGCCGGGCGCGGATACGAACCGGCTGGGCATGACCGACTACTGCTTTGGCGGCGGCATCACCTGGCGCTGCGCCACCCAAATGCCGGAGCTGAAGGCCGCGGCGCCCTACTATGGACCGCCGCCGCCGTTGGAGGAGGTGCCGAACATCACCGCCGCCGTGCTCGGTGTCTATTCGGACGACCCGAACGATTTTGCCAACGAGGGATTGCAAGAGCTGATCGCGGCGCTGGAAGAGGCCGACATCACCTCCGACATCAAGATTTATCCCAACACCCAGCACGCCTTCCACAACGACATCAGCCCCCGCTGGAACGAGGAACAGGCCCAGGCCGCCTGGGCCGACACCTTGGCCTGGTTCAACCAGTACGTGATCGAGGCGTCGTAGCGAGGAATACGGACGTTGGTCGATCCGTCTCTTCGCTTCTCGTTCCGAAGCTGGGTGGTCGACGAATGTCCCTCACCCCTCGGCCTCC
>JACCYK010000070.1 GCA_013696525.1 Chloroflexia bacterium | reverse complement strand
GAGCCAGGCGCTCGCGGTCGGGCGGCGGCTGCTTCGCTACCGGAAGGGGACGATTGGGGCCATCAGCCTGCTCTTGCTGGCGGTGGTGGCGATCGCCAGCCCGCTGGTCGCGCCGTACGACCCAAACGAGCAACACCTCCTCGATCAGCTGGCGCCGCCGTCAAGCACCTACTGGTTCGGCACCGACGAGCTCGGCCGCGACGTGCTGAGCCGGGTGATCTACGGCGCCCGGCCGGCGCTCCAGGCCGGCTTCTCAGCGGTAATACTGGCGGCGGTCATCGGCACCCTGACCGGCCTGGTCGCGGGCTATCTGGGGGGCTGGGTCGATTCGGTGGTGATGCGGCTCTGGGATACGCTGCTCGCCTTCCCCGCCATCTTCCTCGCGATCGGGATCGTCACCATTCTCGGTCCCGGCTGGGCCAACGCGGTCTTCGCCATCGCCATCATCAACATGCCGGTCTTTTCGCGCGTGGTCCGGGCGACGACGCTCTCGGCCAAGGAGCGCGACTTTACCGAGGCGGCGCGGGCGATCGGCTGCACCCAATGGCGCATCATCCGGAGCCACTTGCTGCCCACCTGCGTCGTGCCCGCCATCGTCCTGATGGCGATCGCGATCCCGGAGGCGATCCTGGTCGAAGCGTCGCTCAGCTTCCTCGGCCTCGGCAGCCAGCCGCCAAACCCGTCGTGGGGGAACATGCTCAGCTCGGCCCAAGGGTATCTGGCGCGCTCCGCCACCTACGCCCTCTTCCCGGGGCTGGCGATCGTCTACACCGTGCTGGCGATGGGCTTCTTTGCCGACGGCCTCCAAGATGCGATTGATCCCCGGCGCGGCCGGAGCTCGGGCAAGGGTGGATGATGAGAATGAACATTGACGCGGGGTGGTGGTGCGGGATGGCGGCGCCAGCCACGCGCTGGACTGAAGTCCGCGCTGAGCATCACGAAGTCCTTTCAGGACTGAGGACGACCGCTCACCTACCAACACAAAGATCGAATCTAACCTATAGTATCCTTGTGAATCACGGCTATACCGTACTCAGTCCTGAAAGGACTTTCCGGTGCTCAGCGCGGAATTTATTCCAGCGCCTCGCCGACGCACCTCTCAGGGTGAGCGGGGAATGACAGAAGCAATGTCCACGTATCGCGCCGCCATTGTCGGCCTCGCCGAGATCTCGACCGAGGTGCCGACGGCGGCGCCGGAGCCGGTGCTGGGCACGGTGGTGGCTCACTCGCATGTCGCCGCCTATGCTTCGGTGCCGGGGGTGGAGCTGGTGGCGGTCTGTGACCTGGTGCCGGCGCTGCTCGATGGTTTTCGGGAGCGGTGGGGGGACATCTTTCCCAACGCGACGGGGTATACGGACTACCGGCGGATGCTGGCCGAGCAGCGGATCGATCTGCTGTCGGTGGTGACGCCAGATAACCGCCACGCCGAAATTGTGATCGACGGGGTCGCGGCCGGGGTGCAGGGGATCCTCTGTGAAAAGCCGATCGCGACGACGCTGGCGGACGCCGACCGGATGATCGCCGCCTGCAAGACGGCTAGGGTGCCGCTGCTGATCAATCACACGCGGCGCTGGTACCCGGCGTTTGGCGAAGCGCGCCGGCTGCTGCGGAGCGGCGAGCTTGGCGGGCTGCGGCGGGTAGTAGCGACGCTGGGCGGCGAGCGCGCGATGCTCTTCCGCAATGGGACGCACCTGATCGATGCCGTCTGCTGGTTTGTCGAGGGTGACCCGGCCTGGCTGATCGCCGAGCTGGACGACGGCCATCGCGATCACGGGCCGCGCTACGCCGGGGACGGCGGCCGCGATCCCGCATCCGATCCCGGCGGCAGCGCCTACATCCACTTCGAGAACGGAATGCGGGCGTTTGTGAACGCCTCGAAGGGCACGCTCAAGACGTTCGAGATCGAGCTGATCTGCGAAGGCGGACGGCTGCGGGTGGGGGCCGATGTCGCCGAGTGGACGAAGCCGTTCCCGGACGGCGGGCTGGGGACGAGCCAGTTGAACGTGCCGCAAACGACCTGGAGCGATACCGGGGCGGCGATCCGCGAGCTGATCGGCCTGGTCGAGCGGGGCGGCACGCCCTCGTCCTCGGGGGAGGATGGCCGGCGGGCGCTGTCGATCCTGCTCGGCATCCTCCAATCGAGCGCCGCCGGCAGCGCGCGGGTCGATTTCCCCGTCGTGGACCAGTAGCGCGGGCGTCACCGGCAACGGGTGGAAAGCGAGGATAGATGCGGATCACCAAGGTTTCAGTCGACCGGGTGGCGGCGCCGTTGAGCCGTCCGTTCTGGATGTCGCGGGAACCGTATACGACCGCTTCCGAGCTGATTGTCCGGATCGAAACCGATGATGGGCTGGTCGGGCTGGGGGAGATCCATGGCCGGCCGCTGGATCAGATCGCGGCGATCGTGACGGGAACGTTCGCGCCCCTGGTCCTGGGGCAGGACCCGATGGAGCACGAGCGGCACTGGGCGGCGATGTTCGCCCATACCCATACCCGGGCGGGGGCGGGCCTTGGCCAGGCGGACGGGCAGCCCCACTTCGGGGCCGGGGCCAGGCCGCAAATCATGGCCGCGATCGCCGGGATTGACATCGCACTTTGGGACTTGAAGGGCAAGATCTGCGGCCAGCCGGTCTGGAAGCTGTTGGGCGCGAGCCGGGCCACCGTCCCCTGCTACGCCAGCGGCGGCTACTACGGGCCGGACGGCGGCGCCGATGTCGAGAGTCTGGTGGCGGAGATGAGCGGCTACGCCGGGCTCGGCTTCCGGGCGGTCAAGATGAAGGCCGGCGGCGTCCCGCTGGCCGAGGACGTGATCCGCGTCGCCGGAGTGCGGGAGGCGATCGGGCCCGGGGTAGGCCTAATGCTCGACGCCAACGGCGCCTACGACGTGCCGGCGGCGATCGCCGCCGCCCGCGCCTACGAGCCGTTCGACATCACCTGGTTTGAAGAGCCGCTGCATTGGTATGACAGCGTCTACGGCCTGGGCCAGGTCGCGGCGGCCACCACGATCCCGATCGCCAGCGGCGAGAGCGAGCTGCATCGCTGGGGCTGCCGGGACCTGATTTTGCATGGCGGGGTTCGGATCATGCAGTTCGACGCCACCCGGGCGGGCGGCGTCACCGAATGGCTGCGGGTCGCCGCCTACGCCGCCAGCCATGGCGTGCTGATGGCGCCCCACCACGACCCGCAAGTGCATGGCCACCTGATCGCGGCGGTGCCGAACGGCCATGTCCAAGAGGTCTTCCCCAACCCGGTCCGTGATCCGCTCTGGCCGGCGCTCTTCACCGGCCAACCGGAGATCGTGGACGGCACGCTGCACCTCCCCGACCGGCCGGACTTCGGTTTTGACCTGGACCCGGCGGGGCTGGCGCGGTTCGGTATCGGACGCGACGCTCGCGACATTTGACGCCTAGGCACCGCGATGCTACCGTGATGGTTGCCCCGCTCGTTTTCCGCATGATGGCAGATCGTGCCCCGGTATTGGCGTGTGTCGCCATGGGCCGGGGCGTGACGAGTGGGG
>JACCYK010000064.1 GCA_013696525.1 Chloroflexia bacterium | reverse complement strand
AATCCGCGGACCGTGCTGCGCGGAGAGCGAGCCCGCCGACCGCGGCGACCAGCCATCCGCCCGAGGCGGGTATCGCCACGGTTAACGGAACGGCGAGGACGAGGAGCCAGCCGCCGAGGCGAACCGGGATCCGGCCCGTTTCGCGTACCGTCCAGCGGACGTGCTCACCCAAGGCAAGGAGGGCGACCCCGCTCCACATGAACCAGAACCACGATTCCCGCTCGGGATGCCCGTCGACGGTATTGACGAACCGGTCCCCGACGATCCCGCGGAGCGACTTGAACCCGCTCGGCATTGCGAGGCCGTACGTGAGGTGAATGATCGCGGTTCCAGTGATCAGCCGCGGGACCCATTTCGTCAGGTTGTTCATCGCGTGAAACTCCATACTGACCGCGCTTTGGCTGTGGCCCGGACGAGGTGCGGTACCGAGCCCTTCTTGCGTGCGCCGCCTTCGCCGGCACCCCGCCGGCCCGAGAGACCCCGAGCCACCTGTCGGGCGAGTCCGGGCGCATACGAACAGCATGTGACCGCAACGATCATGCCCAATGACGGGGCTGGTGGTGTCGAGAGGGATCAACCTCTCCCCGGCCGCGTCCCAGTATAAGCTGGCGAATGACACGGGCCGCGGATGACGAGTTCCCCGCTCGAACGGACGTGCCCGCGACGCTTTGGACTCCACTCCAGCGCGTTGCCGATGCGGTGCCACGGTACCCGCACTGCTCATCCGGATTCCGTATCATTTACGTTTCCAACCGGAAGATGCCGCGTTCGAGGGCGACGGTGACGGCCGCTGTGCGGTCTGCCACGCCCAGCTTCTGGAAAATATGGATGAGATGGGTCTTGACCGTCGCATCGCTGATCGCCAGGGAGCGGGCGACCTCCTTGTTGCTGCCGCCCCGCGCCACCAGTGCCAGCACCTCGATCTCGCGGCCGCTGAGCGCCGCGTCGGCAGGCGCCCGCACCCGGTGCAGGAGTCGAGTCGCCACCGCCGGCGTCAGCAGCGGTTTGCCCGCCGCCGCCGCCCGGATCGCCCGGAACAGCTCGTCGCGGGGCGTGTCCTTGAGGAGGTAGCCGATCGCCCCGGCCTCGATGGCGCGCAGGATGTCGCTGTCGCTATCGTAGGTGGTCAAGATGAGGACCTGCACCGCGGGCAGTTCCTGTTTGATCCGGGCGGTGGCGGCGACCCCGTCGAGACCGGGCAACCGAAGATCCATCAGGATCACCGCCGGTTGGTACCGCCGGGCCAGCAGAATCGCTTCCTCGCCGTCGGCCGCCTCGCCGATGATCTCGAGATCTGGCGCTCCGGCCAGCATGCCCCGCAAGCCGGTCCGAACGACGGGGTGATCGTCCACAATCAGGACCCGAATCGCGGTCATCGGCCAACTCCGACGATCGCGTGCTCCGCGATGAGCGAACCGGTCAGCGTTGGCAGCGCCACCGCGATCGTGGTTCCGACCCCGGCCGCGCTCTCGATCACGAGGGTGCCGCCCAGCCGTTCGACCCGTTGCCGCAAGGATGCTAGCCCGTAGCCGCCCCCGCCCGCCTCGGGGGGAGCCATCGTCGCCGGGGCGAAGCCGATCCCGTCGTCCTGGAGGTCGAGCGTCACCAGATCGGCCATCGTGGTCAGGGTCAGCGTCACCGACGTGGCATCGGCATGCTTGCGGACATTGGCGAGACCCTCCTGGGCCGCGCGCAGGAGCGTGACCTCGATCTCGGGATGGAGATCAAGGGCTGATTCGGTCACCACGAGCCGGGCCAGCACCCCGTTCTCCTCCGTCCACCGGGTCGCCAGGCGGGCCAGCGCTTGCTCCAGCGACGAATGCTCAAGGGACGGAGGCCGCAGCGCCCAGACGAGGCGGCGGGCTTCGGCCAGGCTCTCACGGGAGGTGCGGCGGGCCTGATCGAGGTGATGCAAGGCGGTGGTGGCGCCGGGCGGCAGCGCCGCCTCCGCCGCCTCCAGATGGAGGACGATACTGGCGAAGCCTTGGGCCAGCGTGTCATGGATCTCGCGGGCCAGCCGCTGCCGCTCGTCGACGATCCCCGCCTGCCGTTCCGCCACGGCCAGCTCGTCGCGGGTCGCCGCCAGCTCGTCAATCAGCCGCCGGCGCTGGTCACTCTGGGTAATGATTCGTTCAATGAAGAGGGCCATCACCGCCGCTCCCAGCCAGGCGGCCAGCATGATGAGGATGCCGCCGAGACTGACCGCGAACGGTTCGCCACTGGCGGTCACACTGCGCCACCAGACGACGAACGTGAGCGGGCCGGCCAGAGTGATCGACAGGGCCAACGGTAACAGCATAAAGAGCTGAAGATTCAAGAAAAAGACGAGGAACATGTAGACGGGATGGATATCGGTCAGGGCGACAAAGGCGCCGGTGGCGCCAGCCAGATAGAGCAACACCCGCCGCGAACCGAGGGTGAAGGGTGACGGGACAACGATCATCGTCCAATGCCACAGCCCCAATATCAGGCCCAGCCCGGCCACGACGAACCGCTCCCCGGTCGAGAGCCGTGGATCGAGGACGGCGAGCACGGTGATGATCGCGAGCATTGCCGTGAAGCCAAGGTTGAAGCGTGGCATCCAGCGTTGCCAGACATCGGTACCGGCGGAGGTTGCCGGGTTGGTTGGGGGCACTCGTGGCATCGCGCTCCGCTCCCGGCCGGTTCCTCGTTGCCTCATCGCCCGCGCCGACCAGGGAGCAATCGTAGAGCATGCGCCGGGCTGACGGCGATCACTCCCAGCGAAAGGTCCGGATCGAGATCATCGTGGCGGCAATGAGCAGGACGCCAAGCATTACGATCGCGCTTTGGTTCCAGCCGAACCCGAACCAGAGATCCCTCAAGAGGATCACCACCTTGGTCAGCGGAAGCGCCTCGGCGACGTTGCGAAT
>JACCYK010000489.1 GCA_013696525.1 Chloroflexia bacterium | reverse complement strand
CGGCCGCAAAGGGAGGCGGGCCGTCGTCCTCGCCCGCATCATCGCCGTTATAGGGGGTGCGATCGGTCATACCGGGACCACCTCGGTGGCGGCCAGCCGTTCGGTCAGCTCGACCGGTGGCGGGGTCAATTGGTGCAGGCGGTAGAGGGCGGCATAGGTGCCGTCTCGCGACAGCAGGTCGGCGTGGGTGCCCGATTCCACCACCCGGCCGAGATCGAGGACCACGATCCGGGTCGCCTCGCGCACCGTGAGCAGGTTGTGGGAGACGATGATAGTGGTGCGGCCGCTGATCAGGCGGCGGATCGGGGCCAGGATCCGCTCGCTCGATTCGGCGTCCAGCCCGGTCGTCGGCTCGTCGAGAATCAGGATCGGCGCGTCGCGGATCATGGCCCGGGCAATGGCGACCCGTTGCCGCTGACCGCCCGAGAGCGCCCGGCCGCGCTGCCCGGCGCGGGTCTGATACCGCTCCGACAGGCTCAGAATGAAGTCGTGAGCGTCGGCCGCTTTGGCGGCGGCGATGACCTCGGCATCGGTGGCATTGGGCCGGCCGAAGGCGATATTGTTCCAGATCGTGTCGTCGAGAATCAGCGTCTCCTGGAGCACTACCGCCATCTGATCGCGCATGCTTTCCAGGTCGAGCGAGCGCAGGTCGTGGCCATCGAGCAGGATGCGGCCCGCACCGGGGTCGGCGAACCGGAGCAGGAGCTTCAGCAGGGTCGATTTGCCGGCGCCGCTCTGACCGACGATCGCCAACGTCTCTCCTGGTTCAATGGTGAAGGAGACATCGGTGAGGGCGTTGCTGCGCGCCTCGGTGTAGCGATAGCCGACGCCCTCGACCGTGACCTGGCCGCGGACCGACTCCAGCACGCGGGCGTCCGGGGCGACCGAGACCGCCGGCTGCTGGTCCAGCAGCTCGATGATGCGGTCGGCGCCGGCGGTGGCGGCGAAAACCTCGTTGACGAGGCTGGTCAAGCCGCGGATGGGGCTATAGAGCTGGCTGAGGAAGGCGAGGAAGGCGAGCAGCCCGCCGAGCGTCAACCGCCCTTGGGACAGCTCCCAGGTGCCGGCGGCGACCACCACGAGCACGCCGCCCAGCTCCAGGATGCCGACAATCGGGCTGAAAATGGCGCGGAGCCGCTCAAGCGAGAGCTGGGCGGCGAAATCGCCCCGCGCTTCACGATTGAACCGGGCAAAATCTTGGTCCTGCCGGTTGTAGGCCTGGACCAGGGCCGCGTTGGCGAGGCTTTCCTCGGCCACCGCCGTAATGGCGCCGTCCCACTGACGTTGCTCGCGGGAGATCTGCTTGATCCGGCGCGAAAAGCGGCGGGCGGCGATCCAAAAGGGCGGGGCGACGATGAACGAGATGAGCGCCAGCCGCCAGTCGATGATAAATAGCGCCGCGCTGAAGAAGACGATCTTCAGCAGGTAGGAGATAGCGGAGGTGGCGTCGCTGACCAGGAGCTGGCCGATCTCGCTCACGTCGTCGGTGAGCCGGGTGAGGATGTCACCGAGGCGTTGGCGCTCGAAGAATTCGAGGGGAAGCGATTGGACGTGGCGGAAGACGCGGTTGCGCATATCAAGCAGAAAGCGCTCGCCGACCCAGGCCGAGAGGTAATCACGAGCGAAGGAGAGGACGCCGCCACCAACGGTGAGGCCGAGGTAGGTGAGGGCGATGGGTAGCAGCAAGCCGATGTCACCGGGGACGAGCACATCGTCGATCAGGCGGCCGTAGAGGGCGATGGTCGCGGTCTCCAGCAGCGGGCCGACCGAGATGAGGACCAGGGAGAGCGCGATCAAACGCCGATACGGCCGGGCATCCGGCCAGAACCGCCGTACCGTGTCGCGCAACGAGTTCAACGGCGCGGCGGCGACCCCCGCGTCGCCCTCGGATTCGGGGACGAAGCGCCGCATCAGCTTGTTCAGTCGTTGCATCCCCATACCTTCATAGCAAAACGACCCCATGCAGGCACAAGGTCGTCATATCTACCACATTATCCTGATGAGGATTACCTGCTCCATTGTCAATCCAACCTCGAACCCGCCGTGCGC
>JACCYK010000005.1 GCA_013696525.1 Chloroflexia bacterium | reverse complement strand
CCGCCCCGCCGGGCCGACCGCGATCGGGGCGAAGAGCAGCATCATCGCTAATAGGGCGGTCGGCAACAACCTGCCGCCCCGGCGCATCCCATTTCTCGGCACTCCGGCTATCACCCCGTCCCCCTTCGCGTGACCGTCGGGGCACCCCTACCCCATCCGGTCCAACCATCATCTGAATCGAGGAACGCCCAACGGCACAATGGCGTTTCTCGAAAAAATACGTGCTTCCCAGAGCACATTCACCGAACAGCGCGGTGGACCATGAGCCGGCCGCGTCCTCCGTGACATTCGCCATGGTGGCACGGACGATCGCCGCGATCGGAGCCCAAATGGGCCGTAAATTCGGTCCATTCAGGTACTTGATCGCGCGGCCTGGCGGCGGGGGCATCAGGATACCGTCAATCATACCAAACCCGGTCGCGCTCGCGACCGGGTTCGCCGCGTTGCCCTCATTTGTAGGCCGCGCTACTCGGCGGCGGGATAACCGGCCTCGGCCAGGGCGGCGCTGATAACGGCGGGCGAGGTCACCGCCGCGTCATAGGTGACGTCAACCCGCTTGGTGGCAACGTCCGCCGCCACCTGGTCGACGCCGTCGAGGGCGCCGACCGCAGCCTGCACCCGCGCCACGCAGTGACCACACGAGATGTCCGGGGCGGTAAAGGTAGTTTGCTCGGTGACGCTCATTGTTCGCTTCTCCTTCATTCCTGATGCTCGGCGCCGGCTTCACGGCCGGCGGCTGTTTCTTCGCTGTCTCCGCGGCCCGGCGCACTTGTCGGCTCATTGACCACGGCGTTCGATGGCACCGCCACGCCGTCCGGCATCGCCATCGTCGCCAGCATAAACCGGATCGCCAGGACGCCGTTGACTACCGGGATTAGCGCCACGTTGTAGCCGAAGACCCAGAGCAGCCCCTGCTTGATCGTCGCCACCGTCCGCCGCGAGTTGGTCAAGCGTCGTCTGGCCGGGATCGAAGGTGACGGAAGCGCGCTCGGTCGCCAGGTTGACACCGACAGCCCGCACGCCGGGCACCTTCTCCAGCGCCCGCTCGATGTGCCGGACACACGAGGCGCGGGTCATCCCCCCAATCGGGATGCCGGCCTCTTCCCCCGTCGCCGCCAGGGCGTCCGTTGCTTCGGTTGCTCGCTCATCGCGGAGCGGAGTCCGCGTCGCCATATTGTGGCCCCTCATCAAGCCAGGCTTCAAGCCAATAGCCGCATTATACCCCCTATAGGTATATCAGGCAAGCCACGGCCCGCGATCCGAGTCGTGCTGACGAGTCCGATCCGAATGACGCCTGATGATAATCTATGGCTAGATACGCATTGATCCGATCGGAGAACAGGATCGACGCCAATGAGTACAGCCGCGCCCGGCTACCTGACCATCCCCGAGGCCGCCGGCCTGTTGCGTGTCTCCGTCTTCACCATCCGCCGCTGGATTCGGGACGGCACCATCCAGGCCCATCGCGTCGGCCGCCGGCGCCTCCTGCTCAGGCGTGAGGACGTCACCCGATCCATGCGTGCCGTCGCGCCGGAGCCGGAACCGGTCTCAATTGCTCGCGTCACCCGCCCTCAGGCGGCATTCTACCCACATCTGCCTTATCGCCTGACCGCCGCCGAGCGGGAGCGGGGATTGCGCGCCATGGAGAAGTTGGAGGCGCTGGCGGCCAACGACAGGGCGCGACTGGAAGAGTCAGGCATCATGTCCCCCGAGTCCTGGGAGGATATCCGCGAAGCGCGGGAGTTTTGCACCGAACAACTCATGGGCGAGGACGACTCCGAATTCGATCAGTTCGATATTGGCGTGCTCGCCCATATGATCATCCACTCCCCTGATCGTCCCCGGCGACGCCTCCTGACGCTGGACGAGCAGCGAAGCAGGCTGGCCGCCTTAGAACGGTCGAAACGGACACGCGAGCGCATTCGCCGGCGAAGCGGCGTGGAAAAGTTCCCACCGTCTGAGGACATTATCGCCGAAATGCGGGAGGAGCGAATGCGCCAACTCCTCGGCGAGGACGACTCCCAAGGAGCACCCGCGACGTGATCTGTGTCGACTCATCAGTGGTCGTCAAGCAGATCATCGACGAGGATCACTCACCGCAAACGCAAGCCCTCTTCGCGATGGCGACGCGGCAACGCGTCGTCATGGTGGCGCCACAACTCCTCATGATGGAGGTCGGTAACGTCCTTCTCAAGAAAACCCGGCGACCTTCCGTCATCACGCCACGGGAGGCACTCGCCTCGTTTCGAGATGCCCTTGACCTGGGTATCCTGCTCGAAGATCCGGAGTCCTTGCATGACAATGCACTCCGCATCGCCGTCTCGTTCCAGTTGCCGGCAATCTACGATGCCTACTACCTGGCTCTGGCCGCGGACGCGAAATGCGATTTCTGGACCGCCGGCCCGCGCTTGATGCGAGCCCTGGCGGGCCGCGTTCCGAGTGTTCGCTGGATCGGGGATTTCCGAGCCTGAACCAACCCTGGGCAACCGTACCCACCAGGGGTATACTTTGCGCATGAACAATGCCCCCAAGTCCGTCACCATCGATACACCAGACGCGGTTTCAGCTGAATCCATCAGCCCGGTGCGGCACTCTTTCTCCTATTCCCACGACAAGGCGAAGATCCTCAACCGGTTGCGCCGAATCGAGGGGCAGGTCCGGGGCGTGCAGCGGATGGTCGAGGAAGACCAGTACTGCCTCGATGTGCTGACCCAACTCTCGGCCATCATCGCCGGCTCGAAGGCCACCGGGCTGCTCCTGTTGGAGGACCACATCCGGGGCTGTGTCATCGGCGCTGGCCCGGACGATCAGGACGCGGTGCTGACTGAGCTGACCGAGGCCATCGAGCGCTTCACCCGCTCCGTGGGGTAGTGAGCATTTCGGAGCCTCGTGGTCGCGAACGCTGGAACAAATTCCGCGCTGGGCACCGAAACGGCCTTTCAGGACTGAGAACACGGTCGTCCTTCCTCCTAACCGCCTTTGCGAATCGACGTGTGAGCGAAACTCTTAGGTGCGGCGTACAATACGGGATTCTGCCAGGTTGGCCGGTTTGCGACGTAGGGGCAGCGGGTGAGTAGCGACGATTTTCCAAGCGCGGATCAGGATGAAGGTCTCGATTACCGGCGCCGCTATCAAGGGTTGATCGGCGTCCATTCGAAGGTGCCGATCCGGGATCGGGCGGTCCTCTCTCTCGTTTACACGCCGGGCGTGGCCGAGCCCTGCTTGGAGATCAGCCAGAACCCGCTTTCCTCCTACGATCTCACCTGTCGCGGCAATACGGTGGCGATCTTGACCGACGGCTCCGATATCTTCGGCCGCGCCGGCGGGCCGCCCGAGGCGGCGATCCCGATCGCCGAGGCCAAGAGCGTCATCTTCAAGACCTTTGCCGGGGTGGATGCTTTTCCACTCTGTCTGGCCTCGCCCAGCCCGGCCGATTTCGTCGAGACCGGGCTGGCCATCACCCCGACCTTCGGCGCCATCTGCCTCGACGACATCTCGGCCCCGCACGCTTTCACCATCGCCGACCACCTGGAGAAAGCGGCCGAAATCCCGGTTTTCTCCAATCAGCATCACGGGACGGCGATCCTGGTCCTGGCCGGGCTGCTCAACGCGGCCAAAGTCGTCAACAAGCAACTCGATGAGCTGAGCGTCGTCATCAGCGGGGCCGGGGTGGCCGGGATCGGCGTTGCCCGCCTGCTACACCGGGCCGGGGTCCGCGATCTGGTCGTCTGTGACCGGGCGGGAGCGATCTATCGCTACCGGCCGGAGCGGATGAACTGGGCGAAGGCGTACCTGGCCAAGGAGACCAATCTCCAAGGGCGGCGCGGCTCGCTGGCCGAAATGCTGCACGGGGCGGATGCCTTCGTCGGCGTCTCCACCGGCAACATCGTCGACGCCGGCATGATCCGGTCGATGGCGCCCGATCCGATCGTTTTTTCGCTGGCGGTGCCCGATCCCGAGATCAGCCCCGCCCTCGCCCGCGAGGCGGGGGCGAAGGTTGTCGCCACCGGCCGCTCCGACTATCCGAACACGATGGACATCTCGCTTGTCTTCCCCGGCGTCTTTCGCGGCCTGCTCGATTGCCGGGCCCGCAACATCCGGTTACGGACCCTCGTCTACGCGGCCCAAGCGCTGGCCGCCGTCATCCCGCCCGACGAGCTGCACCCCGACCAAATCATCCCCCGTATCTTCGACTTCCGGGTGGCGCCGGCGATCGCCGCCGCCGTGGTCCGCGGGGCGCTGGAAGCGGGCGAGGCCGGGCGCGAGATTGATCCCGAGCTGGTGGCCGAGAACACCCGCCGCTATGTCTACGAGGGCCGCCTGCTGCCGCCAAAGCCGCGCCGGCTCGACGAGAACAAGACATTCAAGGAAGAGGCGATCGAGCTCCGCCAGCGGCACGGCGGCGTCCTCGAGATCCGATCGAAAATCCCGATTCGGGACCATCACATCCTCAACGTGCTCTACGTGCCGCCCGCCGCCCTGATCCCGGCCCGCGTGATCCGGGACGACCCCTCGCAAGTGACCGAGCTGACCGCCAAGGGCAACCTGGTGGCGATCGTCACCGACGGCTCCGCCGTCCTCGGCCTGGGCGATATCGGCCCCCAAGCGGCATTACCGGTGATGGAAGGGAAAGCCGTCCTCTTCCATACCCTGGCCGGAGTGGAAGCGTTTCCGATCTGCCTGGCGGCGCGGGAGCCGGACGACATCGTCCGCATCGTGACCGACATCGCGCCGGCGTTCGGCGGCATCAACCTGGAGGACATCAGCGCCCCCCGCTGCTTCGAGATCGAGGCTCGCTTGCGCGAGGCGCTCGACCTGCCGGTGTTCCACGACGACCAGCACGGCACCGCGATCGTCGTCATGGCGGCGATGCTCAATGGCTGCCGGCTGCGCGGTTGCTCGCTCGGCGACCTCAAGGTGACGATCAACGGCGCCGGCGCCGCCGGCATCGCCGTGACCAAGCTGCTGCTGGCCCTGGGGGTGGGCGACGTCATCCTCTGCGACCGCGCCGGCGCCATCCACGAGGGCCGGACCGAGCATATGGACGTCTCCAAGTTTGAGATTTCCTCGCTCACCAACCGGGAGCGCCGGTCCGGCTCGCTGGCGGACGTGATCGCGGGGGCCGACGTCTTCATCGGTCTCTCCGCCCCCGGCACCCTGACCCCGCGCATGGTGCGGGCGATGGCGCCGAACCCGCTCGTCTTTGCCCTGGCCAACCCGGTGCCGGAGATCACGCCGGACCTGGCGAAGGAGGCGGGGGCACTGGCGGTCGCGACCGGCCGCAGCGACTACCCGAACCAGGTCAACAACTCGCTCGCCTTCCCCGGCGTCTTTCGCGGCGCCCTCGACATCAAGGCCCGCCAAATCGACGACGCGATGAAGATCGCCGCCGCCCACGCCATCGCCGACCTGATCGACCCCGCCGACCTCACCCCCGACTACCTGATCCCCGACAGCCTCGACTACCGGGTCTCGCCCCGGGTCGCCGCCGCCGTGGCGACCTCGGCCCTGGCCGCCGGCCTGGCCCAACGGCCGCGTGACCCCCGCGAGGTCGAGGCTAGTTGCCGGGACCGGGTCTACGAGGACGCGGTCGCGTTATAGCGCCGTTGTCCGCTCAGCAAAGACCGCTGCTCGCGCCCGCTGGCATCCGGTTGGCATCGGGCGCCGCCGGCCGCACCGCGGCAAACATGCTGAGCGCAAGCCAATGCGGGAAGGCGCGAACCAGCGCCGGGGGCCGTCCAGCATGACCTGACCATGCTGGAGCGCATTCGCCAGGCTCTGGTACCCGAGGTAGACGCGGTGAAGCGTGAGCGTGTCGGCCGTCACCACCAGGTCGATCTCGAAGCCAGGATGCTCCCAGCACACCGACGGCCGCTCCCGCTCCAAGAGGAGCTGGGGGCCGACACCTTCGCCGCCGCCTGGTCCGACGGACGGTCCCTGTCCTGGCCAGCCGCCGTGGCCGAGGTGCTCGCCCCGCCGGCTGACCCCGACCAAAGCGCGACCCGGCCGGTCCGGGGCCAGGCGGCGCCGCATGGACTGACGAAGCGCGAACGGGAAATCCTTCGCCTGCTGGCCGCGGGCGAGCGCAACCGGGCGATCGCCGAGCGCCTCTTCATCAGCCCGACCACGGTGGCCAGCCACGTCGCCAACCTCTTCGCCAAGCTCGGGGTCGAGTCGCGAGCCCAGGCGATCGCGGTCGCCCTCCGCCACGACCTCGCCTGACCGGCGGCCAAGCCCGGGCCGGCCCCGCGGCGATGCCCGGTGAGCGACGCGCGCGCCGGCCATCGCTCCCGCCCGAGCCCGTGATCGCCGGCCGCGCGGACACGTCGTGTCCGGTGTCCGGTCCTGTCCCCCCCAGAACTCCGTCCGGGGCATCCTCCAAATGGAGGATGGCCGTGGCGCCCGCCGACGGCATGCTGTGAACGACGGCCATGGTCCCCCCTCGGGACGATGGCCGGCCGATGACCAGCAGCCACCACTTTGGTGGTGCCGAACGCGGAACAGGATCGCAGGAGGA
>JACCYK010000689.1 GCA_013696525.1 Chloroflexia bacterium | reverse complement strand
GAGCCCATACGTGGCAATTGGCTTGGACGAGCCAATATCAGCTTCCTTCAGGATGCTTTCGGGGAGGCAGCCAGATGCCTTTAGCTTCTGGCGGCGATGGCGCGGCGATCGCACTGTCCAATCCGATGCGACCACACCCGGTACCCGCTCCAACGCTCCCTGACCCTACGTCAGCTCGTCGCGGCGGCGGGCTTTGAGCAGCTCGACCACCTGCCGTACTTCCTGGGTACGGGAGCGATCGGCGACGAGGACCGCGTCGTCGGTGTCGACAACGACGACGTTGTCGAGACCGACCATGGCGATCAGCCGGCCCGATTCCGACCAGGCGGCGCTGTTGGTGGTGGCAATCGGCACCACGTCGCCGCGCAGGCTGTTGCCTGCCTCGTCGGGGGCGCCGAGCTGGCCCAGCACATGCCAGTCGCCGATGTCGGACCACCCCATCTCGGCGGGGACGACCGCGATCCGCGTGGATCGCTCCATGATCCCCTCGTCGATCGTTGTCACCGCCAGCCCGGCCCAGACATCGGCCGTGACCTGATCCTGGGTTGGCGTGCCCCAGGCCGCCGCCACCTCCAGCAACGCCGCGTGGAGCGCCGGTTGGAGGCGCTCCAGCTCCGTCATCAGCGTCCCGGCCCGCCAGACGAACATGCTGGCATTCCAGAAAAAATTGCCTGATTCCAGATAGCGCTCGGCCTGGCGACGAGACGGCTTCTCATGAAACTTGGAGGCTCGAAACGCGGTGCCGCTCTCCGCGGTGACGACGACGTCGTCGGTTCGCTCGATGTAGCCAAAGCCGGTTTCCGCTCGCGTCGGCGTCAATCCGATGGCAGTTAGCCAGCCATCGCGAGCGGCGGCAATGGCGGTCTGGACCGCTCGCGCAAACGCCGCTTCGTCGCGGACGGCGTGGTCAGCGGCGAAGCTGGCCATGATCGCGTCCGGGTCTTGGCGGGCAATGATGGCGGCGGCGAGACCGATCGCGGGGCCGGAGCCTTTCGGCGCCGGCTCGACCAGAATGTTCTGGTCCGGCAGGGCGGGCAACTGGCGGGCAACGGCGGCGGCGTGGCCCGGTCCGCAGACCACCAGCGTCCGCTCGGGCGCGATGATCGGTGCCAGCCGGGCGGCGGTCTGTTGCAGCAACGAGGTGTCGCCATGCAGGGGAAGCAGGAACTTCGGCCGGGCGGCCCGGCTGACCGGCCAGAGCCGGGTGCCGGCCCCGCCAGCCGGGATCACAGCCCACGGTTCGCCTAGTGCCATTGAGGCGGGTCGCGTGGTTGGCAGTTGGTCCAATGCGACACCTCCGGCACAGCGATTGTTGGTAGGCGAGCAAGGCAACCCCGCTGGTCATGGTGAGCGCGAGCGCCCGCTCAGCGTAGTTTGACAGTAAAATGCGGGGCGTGCTAAGGTCTGCACCGATGGCGACGAGGCGCATTCGTCTAGCGGCCTAGGACACCGCCCTCTCAAGGCGGAGATCAGGGGTTCGAATCCCCTATGCGCTACCACCGTAGAATTCCCGGCTTTTCAGCAGGGGATTTTTTTGTTCAGGGCTGGCGGCACCGAAGTGAAACATATTCTCGAACTCCGAAGCTATGGCTTAGCGCGGGAGATCGATGTCCCTGGAAAGGACAGCCTCCCGCGATACCGACTCTGGGACACCGACATTGGCCAGATGTTCGGGGCATTTGAGACCGAAGAAGAGGCGCTGTCGGTTGTTCGGATTCTTGTCTCCAACTATGGAGATGACATTGTCGATGATTTGGGTTTGGCTCAGGAGTTGCCAGATGGTTCGCCTGGCACTCCGCTCAATGGAATTGAACTCGTTCGTCGGGCGAATGAGGCAGCCAGCGAAAAAGAAGTCGATGAGCCGGAACGAACAAGCCGTGTGATCGCGCCTCTGGCTCGCTCAATTCGACGGTTGCCAGCACTGTCGTCAGATTGAGACAACGATTCACAAGATCGCGATCCGCTCAACTGACAGACGGACATGCCGCGCCAATTCTGGAGAAATACGTTCACGTTCCCTGATGAGATTCAATAAAATACGGTTCGCGTGCGATGGCGCGGCCGCTCCTTGTACACCGCACCACCGCCCCGATACCAGAGCAGGTTGTCGAGGTCCATCGCGGTGATCTGCTGCCCGTCGGCCTGAAGGATCGTGACCAGGCGTTCGACCGCGTCGAGGGCGACGGCCCGGATCTCGACTTCCGCTGGTGAACCGGCGGAAATGAGCTCGCCACGGTCGATCGTTGCCGCGAGCGCCGGATCGTAGGCCAGGACGCCGTCGATGTGGAGGACGTGGGGCACGAGGTTGTCGGCGAACATCGTCAACTGGTCGAGGTCGGGGAAGTGTCCCGGTCCCTGGCGGTCGAAGGCGAGGGCGAGATCGGCGACGGTGATCTGGGCGCGCTTGTAAAAGGCGACGTCGCGATCACCGTGGCGAGCCACATCCTGGAAATACGGCATCGCGGTTAACGACTCGCTCAGGCGGGCGGCCGACCCGTCGGCAGTGGCGACGACGGCCGCGTAATCGCTGCCAAACTGTTCACCGACGAAATGGCCGAGATCGTTCAATGCGCACGCGAAGTGTCCCATCAACTCCATGGCGACGGGATTGTCTTGATGCTGGGCGAACAGGACGGCACAATCTGATCTGGTCAGAACCGACAGCTCGGCCGCGGAGAATGGCCCGCTGGCGTTGAAGCGATCGGTGAGCGCGGCGGCGATCGTGAAGTAGCCGGAGTGGCCCGGTCGCTTCTTCAGGTGCGGAAAGTAGCCGGAGCCGAAGTTGATGCTATCGAGGGTTAGGACGAAGGCGATGGTGTCGGCCGGGGAGCCGCGAAAGTGATAGGCGAGGTCGTAGGTGGGGGTTGGCAAGCCGTCACCCGAGAGTAAGGCCGCGTACGCGGCCAGGCGGTCGTGATTGATTCGGACGTGTTGGGCGGCGTCGGCGACCGCGCGGCACGAGGCGCGGACCGTTTCAGGTAAAGTCGGCACGGCCAAGCTCTCCTTCGAGGATCGGGTCAGGCAGCGCCGGGGTGGCGC
>JACCYK010000687.1 GCA_013696525.1 Chloroflexia bacterium | reverse complement strand
CTTCGGCACCGACAGTCTCGGTCGTGACCTGTTCAGTCGTGCCATCTGGGGCGCCCGGCTATCGCTGGCGGTGAGCCTGGTCGCGACGCTGATCACGGTCACGATCGGCGCCCTCGTCGGCTTAGTGTCCGGCTTCTTTGGGCGCTGGGTGGACAATGTCCTGATGCGCGTGACCGACGTCTTCCTCGCCTTTCCGATCTTCATTTTGTTGATAACGGTGATCGCGATCTACGGGTCGAGCGTGTTCCTGCTGATCCTGTTCCTGGGTCTCGCCGCCTGGCCCTCAACCGCCCGGCTGGTGCGGGCCGAGGTGCTCTCGCTGGGTGGCCGCGACTTCGTGCTGGCGGCGCGGGTCAGTGGTGCCGGTAGCGCCCGGATCATGCTCATGCACATGCTGCCGAACGTGGTGCCGATCCTGGTGGTGGCGGCCACGCTGCGGGTGGCGATCGTGATCTTGGTCGAAGCCGGGCTGAGCTATTTTGGGTTGGGCGTCCCGCCGCCGGCCCCAAGCTGGGGCAACATGGTCGCCGATGGGCGACTCTATCTCGACACGGCCTGGTGGATCACGACCTTTCCCGGCGTGCTGGTCGTGATCACCGTCCTCGCCTACAACTTCTTGGGCGATGGCCTGCGCGATGTGTTTGACCCGCGCCGGCGCCTCACGCGAGGATAGGCGTCCGGCGAAGAATTCAACCCGAGTCCCGTGGAATTCGGTAGGTGACAATCCCTCGCTCCAACCTTGTCCGGCTGGGCGATAGTCGAAGGGATCGAGCTTCGCGTGATTGATGCGGGCCGCGAAATCTCATTCGATGACCCGGACCTGATCGCGGTTGCGGTAGACTTCAATCTTGTGCTGCCGATCGCTTGACCGGGCGAACCGTCAAGGCAGCCGTCTCCGTTGGGCGCGGCGTTGGCATGGGCGGATGGTCGCGCCCGCCGATGGTCACGGTACGCGATATGCGAGGACATCAGCGCGACGTTCAGGCGGGTCGTGCCTGTACAATTCAAGGGACGAAGGCAGCGCAGGCATCGCCGTGACTCGCGCCCGTGTGATTCGACCGGTTCGGATCAAGGGGTGACCGTGGCGTTGACGAGTGGGCCGGACAACCAGACCGGCAGGGACCGCGCCGGAGTGCCAGGCGAGGCGGTGAGAGTGGCGGGGAAAGTCGTGGATAGCAACAGCAACGGCAACGAGTACGTGAACGTGGCGCCGCAAACCGCGAAGTGCCTACGGATTCAGATTACGCTGCGTAGTACGCGAATCTTCGAATTGGACCATCCGGTGACGCCGGAGATGGGAGATCCCACGGTCTGGGGGCCAGCCCACGAAGCGGCTTACGGCCGGACCTTCGACGAGCTGGTCCGGCAAGGCAACCTCCACGATCCGACCGTCAAGCCCAGCTTCGCCATTGTCGACTGCCCGGCCCCCGTCCCCGAGCTCCGGGTCGCCCGAGGCTGGCGGGCTGAGCTCGGGGACTCGGATTAATCAACGATCATCGCGATCCGCCGCGGGGTAGTCGCCTCACTTCAGGGCGCCACCCGCTCGCGGCGTTGTCGCGCTACCACCGGTGCAATCATCGTAGTCACCCGTCCTTCCAACCCGATCTCGATCCGGTGATTGGGGCGGCGGCGGCGTCTGCCGTCGAAGTTGCTTCGTGGTTCAGGCGTGTTGTACACTCCGCAACGAGTTACGCTCAAATCGACCGAGGAACGATAGCAGCAACATTGCCCGGTGGGCGAATGGGGGTGCAAGTGTCTTCTCGTTTCACCCGAGGGTTCTCCTCGACGTTGCCCGCCGGGTGGCGATTGTTGGGCTTGGGGCTGATCCTCATCCTCATGCTTGTCGCCGGCGGCTACGCGGCGGGGCAACAGGCCGGGCGGGCCGCCATCGCCAGCAGGCACATCCTAGAGCGGGTCGCGGCGCCGGTGCCCGGTGACGTTGGATTGGTCACGCCGTCGCAGGTGCTGATGGTCGATCCCGGTAGTGCCCAGCTCGTCGATGTTCGCGACCGCGAGGCGTATCTCCTGGCGCACGCGACGGGCGCGATCTCGATGCCGGAGGCCGAGATGGTGGCGGCCATGGCGGCGCTGCCGACCGACCGTACCCTTGTCCTCTATTGCAGTTGCCCGGACGACAAGACGAGCCTGCGGGCGGCGCGCGCCCTGGCCGGCGTCTTCCACTTCACCAACGTGGTCGTCCTGACCGGCGGGCTCGATGCCTACGCCGCCGCCGGCGGCCCGGTGACGAGCGTCACCAGCGACTCCGCGGTCAAGCATCGGGGCTGCGGCTGCGAGACGAACGCTCCCGCCTTCAAGCTGTGGGCCGGAAACCTGGCCGCCGAGCGGGAGCGCCAGCACGACGAAGAGGAGTAGGACCAACAGCGGCGCGGATGACGATCGCGGCTTGACGGCGTACGAGGAAGGAAGTCTCATGAGCAACACCCCTGACCCGATCACCGAGGACCGCGCGACCGATACCGCCAGGCCGTCCCCGGTGACGCGGCGGACGCTGCTCCGGGCCGGGGGTGCGGCCGGGGTCGCGGCGGCCGCGGGCGGCGGTGCCTTCCTGGTCGGCACCCGCGACGCGCAATCG
>JACCYK010000685.1 GCA_013696525.1 Chloroflexia bacterium | reverse complement strand
TCACCTTGCGCAACCGCATCCCGATCAGGGTGCCGAGCCCGACCCGGGCGCCGGAGAAGATGGCGGTGATCCAGAGCCCGATCGGGACGAAGTAGAAGAAGAACACGATCAGGAGCAGCACCAGCGCGATGACGACGGCGACTCCGATAATTCCTGTATCCATAGCTCCTCCTTTGCGTCAATCAATGTGGAGTGCGGACCGCAGTCGACGCTGCTGTCGTGCCTTGTGGCTACGATGCGGCCACGCGCCGCACGATCCGGCGGTAGCGCTCGTCGGTGACCACTTCGATCGTCGCCCCGGCCGGGATGTAGTCGCCGGCGCTCACTACATCGACCCGCCGCCCGGCGATCTCGGCGGCGCCGCTTGGCCGCAGATCGGTGACGGTGACACCTCTGGCCCCGACCATCGTCTCCCCCGCTGGCTGCGTTCCGGGCGTTGAGACCGGCGGAGTTGGCGCTGGCTCGATCCGTCGCTCCAGTCTTGGTTGGGAGGGGCTTGCCGGGCGGGTCGCCGCCTCGCCGAACCAGCGGAGCCAACCCCAGCCCGCGCCCCGCGAGGCAGGCCGGGCGGCGGCCGCGTTGCCCGCGGGCTGGAGCACCAGGGCGTTGAGCCGCCGGCTCCGGGGCAGCAGGGCGAGGATGGCGACGATGCCGATGACGACGATCAGGAGCGAGACGGCGACGGTCAGCGCCGCTTGGGTAATCATCTCCGGCGTCTGGATCTCACGGCCCAGCAGCGCAAGCGCCAGGCCGCCGCCGAGGGCAGCTAGACCGAGGATGCCGGTCACCCCGAAGCCGGGGACGACCAACAGCTCGGCCGCGATCAGGAGCAGCCCGAGCCCGACCAGGGCCACATCCTCCCAGCCCGCCAGCCCCGCCAGCAGATGGCCCCAGAAGAAGAGGCCGAGCAGGGCGATGCCGGCCGCCCCGGCGACGCCGAACCCCTCGACGAAGAAATCGCCGATGATCAAGAGCAGGGCCAGGATGATCAGCAGCGACGAGATGACGGGATCGGTGACGAAGCGGACGGCCTGCTCGGCCAGGCTCGGCTCCACCGTCACCACCGGCGCCCCCGCCAGCCCGGCCATCGCCAGCGCCTCCGCCCGGGTCGCCGCTACCCCGTCGGCGTAGCCCCACTGGACCGCCTCGCTGGTGGTCAGGGTCAGCAGCTCGTCGCCGTCGTCGAGGCCATCGATGACGACCGTCGGATCGACCATCGCCTCGGCCACCAAAGGGTCGCGCCCCCGCGCCTCGGCCGTCGTCTTGAAGACGGTGCGGACGGCCGAGACGACCTTTTCGCTCGCCGTCTCGCCGGCGCCATCGACCGGCGTCGCCGCCCCGATCACCGCCCCCGGCGGCATGTAGATCTCCTCGCAGGCGATGGCGATCAGGGCGCCGGCCGAGAACGCCGTCCGGTTGACGTAAGCGATGGTCGGCACCGGGCTGTCGAGCAGGGCGTCCCGCATCTGGAGCACGGCATCGAGCCGCCCGCCCGGCGTATCGATCTCCAGCAGCACCGCCGCCGCCCCCTGTGCCGCCGCCTCATCCAGCGCCCGCCCCAAAAACGGCGCCAACCCCAGATCAATCACCCCCGTGATCGGCACCACGACAACGGCTCCGGCCTGGCCCTCCTCCTGAGCCGCGCCATCGGCTGGAAGGAACCACGCACTCGCCAGCAGGACGAGCAGGACGACGACATTCGGAACGTGCCGGAACCGACCAGCGCCGATTGCGGCGATGATCGGTTCCGGTATGGTGACGCGGTGGGATGCCGTCACGGTCGCCTCGGTCCTGGTACAGCCGCGTGCGGGCAGCGGGGCGGGCGGTATTCAGCCATAGCGTCGACTGCATGTCCGCCCGGTGGTTGGTTGCGCCGTGAGCCGACGCGGCAGGGCCTGACACCCGTTCAGTCCCGTCGCCGATGAGCCGCTCATTGAAATTGTACACGCCCCTCTGAGGTGGAGAGGTCAGGCGCTGGGGATTCGATGCTTCGGGACCGCACTCTGCCCCACCAGCACGACAGGGAGCATGCAGGTCAGGCGCGCGTGTCCCGCCGCTGACAGTCCGGATCCCCGGCGAGATAGACGATGAGATCCCCCGGCTGAAGCGGGTACTGCGCGAGCTGGTAGAAGGGACACCGCTCCCGCCCCCGCGCCACCCCGAGGATCAGGGCATCCGCCAAGTCCGGGAGCTCATGCGCAAAGCGGCCGCCCTCCTCCGGTCGCACCTCGCGCTCCGCAATGGCGAGTCCATCCCCGAACGCCAGCACGTCCTCGAGGAAATGGGGAACGGCCTGCTGCCGCACCGCCGACGCCATCAGGCGTCCGCCCGATACGGACGGCGCCACGACTAGGTTCGCACCGGCACTATACAGGAGCTTGACGTTCTCCTCCTCGCGCGCCGCAGCAACGAGCTCGACCGTTGGCGCCAGGCTGCGCACCGTGAGGCAGATCAGCACGCAGGCGTCGTCCCGGTTGGTTGCGGCCAGGACGTACGCCGCCCGCTCGATGGCCGCCGCTTTCAGCAGATCCTCGCTGGAGCCGTCGCCACGCAAGGCAACCAATCCCTCCCGTGCTGCCTGGGCGACCGCCTCTTCGCTCGGGTCGATGACCACGATGTTTGCCTTCTCCTGGCCGTGGGCAACCAACTCGGAGACGATGGCCCGTCCCTTGACCCCGTACCCGCAGACGATGACGTGATTCCTGAGCCGCTCATGCAACTCGCGCATGTGACGCTCCTCTCGCAATTGTAGGCGCAGGACACCCATCTCGTAGGCAGTTCCCAGAAACAGCACCCAGAGAAAGATCCGAATCGGGGTGAGCAGCAAGGCATTCAGCAGGCGCGCTTCAGTGGTGACCGGCGAGATGTCCCCGTAGCCGAGGGTAGTGAGGGAGACGACCGTGAAGTAGAGGACATCGGTAAGCCCCAGCGGTCGCCCGCCTTGCGCGTGGTCGCGCAGTCCGTCGCGGTCGACCCAGATGACGGCCACCACCAACAGGACCAGAGCCAGTGCCAGTAGAAGGCGCCGAACCAGTGCGGGCACCGGCGAGGTCTCTGGTAGCCGCACCGGGCCAAGGTGGGGAAGCTCGCGTGGGGGCAACATGCGTTGTGGATGTCCTCTGCTACCACGTGCGGGAGCACTGCGGGGACCAAGTCCACGGAACTGAGCTGGTCATCGCGCCCGCTCCCTGGCCGAAGCATACCCGACCGGCACCGGATCGGGCCTCGGGAGTGCCCAAATTTCCGGGATGACTTGGGACCGCCCCTACGGCCGGATGGCGTGGAATCCTAGCCGACACGTCGGTCTCGATGGCACCTGGACCAACGCGCCCGAGCTTCAGGCGGCGTCCTCGCTCGTCCAAACGAGCCGGAAGCATCTGGCACTGCCTGTTCGACGTGCCCAACGGCCACCGCCGCAGAGGAAACGAGTCGTCCTCGCCCTGCGTCCACAGCGACGGTGGCGGTGCGCGATCGCGCGCTGTAGAATCACGGGATGGCTGACTCACAGGCGCCGCGCCCGCGCTACCGCTCGATCGTCGCCGACAGCGGCCGCTGGGACGGATTCGCGTTCCGTCCGGGCGACGTCGTGATCAGCACCCCGGCGAAGTGCGGCACCACCTGGACGCAGATGCTGTGCGCGCTCTTGATCTTCGACGGCCCCGTGTTCCCGGCGCTGCTCAGCGAGGTGTCGCCGTGGCTCGACATGTGCACCCGCCCGCTCGCCGAGGTGACGGC
>JACCYK010000682.1 GCA_013696525.1 Chloroflexia bacterium | reverse complement strand
AGCCTCGGCCGCGCACGACACGTTCTGGGATTTCGTCTCGCTGGTGCCGGAGACGATGCACGTTATCATGTGGGTCCTCTCGGACCGGGCGCTGCCCCGCAGCTACCGAATGATGGAGGGTTTCGGCGTCCACACCTTCCGCTTCGTCAACGAGGCGGGCAAGGCCCGATTCGTCAAGTTCCACTGGAAGCCGGTGCTGGGCGTTCACAGCCTGGTCTGGGACGAGTCGCAGAAGATGGCCGGCAAGGAGCCGGACTTCAACCGGCGGGATCTCTGGGAAGCGATTGAGGCCGGCCACTACCCGGAGTATGAGCTCGGTATCCAGGTGGTCGAGGAAGAAGACGAGCACACGTTCGATTTCGACCTCCTGGACGCGACGAAGCTGATCCCGGAGGAAGAGGTGCCGGTCCGCATCGTCGGCAAGATGGTGCTCAACCAGAACCCGGAGAACTTCTTCGCCGAGACCGAGCAGGCCGCCTTTCATCCCGGTCATGTCGTCTCCGGCATCGATTTCACGAACGATCCGCTGCTGCAGGGCCGGCTCTTCTCCTATATCGACACCCAACTGATCCGGCTGGGCGGCCCGAACTTCGTCGAGCTGCCGATCAACCGGCCGGTGGCGCCGGTCCATAACAACCAGCGCGACGGCTACGGCCGGCAGACGATCAACCGTGGCCGGGTGGCCTATTTCCCCAACACGTTGGGCGGCGGCTGCCCGGCGATGGCGAGCTGGGCCGAAGGCGGCTATGTCCACTACGCCGAGAAGCTGGAGGGGCGGAAAGTCCGCGAGCGGAGCGAGAGCTTCAAGGATTTTTACAGCCAGGCGACGCTCTTCTGGAACAGCATGAGCGAGGCGGAGCGGGAGCACATCGTCGCGGCCGCCCAATTCGAGCTGGGCAAGGTCGAGATCATCGCGATCCGGGAGCGGATGGTCGAGCAGTTCAACCAGATTGACCACGACTTCGCGGTGCGGGTGGCCGAGGGGATTGGCGTCGCGGTGCCGGCGGCCGGGCCGCCGAATCATGGCAAAACCTCGCCGGCGCTGAGCATGGAAAACACCAAGAAGGAATCGATCGTGTCGCGCAAGATCGCGGCGCTGGTGGCCGATGGCGTCGACGGGGCGGAACTCGTGGCGGTCAAGCAAGCCTTGACCGCGGCCGGCGCCGAGTTGCAGACAGTCGCCAAGTTCGGCGGGACAGTGCGAAGTGCCGACGGCGAGGAGATCAAGGTCGACAAGACGTTCCTCACCTCGGCCTCGGTGGTCTTCGATGCCCTGTATGTCCCCGGCGGGGCAAACAGTGTCGAGAGCCTGAAAGGCCAGGGCGATCCCCGGCACTTCCTCAACGAGGCATTCCGCCACGGGAAAACGATCGCGGCCAGCGGCGACGGGGTCGAGGTGCTGGCCGCCGCCGACCTGGCAGGCGTTCAGCTCCCCGATGCGGCGAACGGAGCGGAGGTCTTCGCTGACCAGGGCGTGGTCGTGTCCCGGCAGAACGGGACCGGCGCGGACGGCAGCGCGATGACCGCGTTCACGGAACATCTGACCGCGGCGATGAAGCAGCACCGCCACTGGACGCGGACGGAAAAGGATGCGGTGCCGGCCTAGCCCGGCCTAGCCGCGGGAGGCGCGGGGTCAACCGCTGCAGCGGCGTTTGGCAGCGAAGCGCGGGGCTGAAAGCCACCGCGCTGAAATCACGAACCCAGCCGAAGCTGGCCGAGGCAGGCGATGTCCGATTGCGGAGGCCAGATCGGCGCGGCCGCGGGCGGAACGCCCCTCGCTTCGCTGCTTGGACGCATCGACCGTCCGATCAGCCAGCTGCAGCCGGGTTTGTGTTTTCAGGGCGGGGGTTTCATCCCCGCTCTCCTCGGCCGGCAGCACGCGCCGTTACTCCCGCGACGACGTGGCAAACCTGCTCGCTAGTTCGTCGGCGTCGATTGCGGCGGCGTGATCTCGGGCAGGCCGCCGATCTGGCGGAGCAGGCTGAGGTGGTTGGCCTCGCCCCAGCTTTCGGCGATCTTGCCGCACTCGAGGCGAAACAGATTCATGCCGGTGTACTCGACGCTGGTGCCGGTTGGCTCAATGCCAAGCCAGGCGCCCTCGTGCGTGCCCGTTGCGGTGTAGCGGGTGACGACCATGTCGCCGTCGGCGAACGCGTCGTCGACGTGAATCGCAAAGTCCGGGAAGGCGGCGAGAAAGAGCACGAGCCGCTCCGCGAAGGCGTCGGGGCCAACGGTGGGGCCACCAACGCCCCAGTGGTGACGCTCGTCATCGGTAAACACGCCGGCGACCGCCGCATCGCCACCGGCGGTCCAAACCTCATCCCAATATCGCTGAACAAGGGCGATGTTCTCCGCCTCCGTCGTCGCGGGGCAGGTCTCGGCGCCAGCCGCGGGTGTGGCCTCCTGGGCGATCGTTGGCCGGGAGACAATCTGAGCTAGCCCCACCGCGCCGAGCAGCGCGCCAACGGCCATCCTCGTCACCTCGCGGCGCGAGGCACCGTCGCCAAAGACACGCGCCAAGACGTCGATTTTCCCGTACTCCGCCATGAACAGACCCTCCCGAGTCGCGGTTACGATCCGCTGTCCGCCGATTGCTCAGCCTACCGGCACTCCACTGTACCAGCATGATCGAAGCCATCGGATTGCGACACGATGTCGGTACGTTGGGCTGTATGTCGTGGAATCGACCATGACCGGCGTTCAGGCTCAGGCGACGCGATTGAAGCCGTTCGCCGTCACGTTGATGTAAGCTGGGAAGGCGGTGTAACGATCGTAAACCAATGTTTCAGCGGGCAGGAAGACTTGGTGAAGCATTCGGCAACGGTTGGAGCGAGGGCGGCTCGCGAAGTTTCGGGAGCGGTTATCGTGGTCTGGCGGCGGCAGAGCGCCGGAATGGAATTCCTCGTTTTGCATCGCGCCGCGAATGGACCGTCGTTTGCCGGCGATTGGGCCTGGGGTCCTCCGTCCGGAGTGCTGGAACCAGGGGAATCGATCGCGCAATGCGCCACCCGCGAGCTGTTCGAAGAGACCGGGCTCACCTTGTCGCCGCGTCAGATCGGAGCGCTTCCTGTCCGGTGGCCGGTGTTTCTGGCGGAAGCGCCGGCCAATGCCATGGTTCAGCTTTCCCTCGAACATGATCTGTTTGCCTGGGTCAGCCT